>DATENQ010000110.1:0-11263 GCA_035275005.1 Pyrinomonadaceae bacterium
CCCGTGTGCATCTTCAACGCGCACCTTTCCCTGCTCGACTCTGAGCACACGCCACGATGTGTTTCCGAGTTGGAAGATGTCGCCCTGCAGACTCTCGATCGCGAAGTCTTCGTTAACCGAGCCGATAACCAGATCGCTGGGCTCGAGCACGACCGCATAGTCTGCAGTATCCGGTATTGCTCCGCCTGACGTGATTGCTGCGAGCCGCGCTCCCCTCCGTCCACGCAGCCGCTGGTTTACCGCATCGTGGTGCAGGTAAGTGGAACGCCGGCCTCGCTTGGTGCTGAATCCTTCCGCAAGCATGCGGACGATCGAATCAAACTGTTCGCGTTCCAGATTGCGATACGGATAAGCACGGCGAATCATCGCGAAGAGATCGTTCTCGCCCCACTCTTCGGCAGCGACGGCAGCGACAATTTGTTGCGCCAGGATATCGAGCGGCCGCTCGGGAATCTCTAAACGATCGAGCTCGCCACGCCGCACGGAGTCGACAATCGCGGCACACTCAACCAGCTCATCCCGTGACAGTGGAAAGATTCTGCCCTTCGGAAAACCCTCGACAGTGTGGTTGGAACGTCCCACTCTTTGCAGAAAGCTGGCGATGGAACGGGTTGATCCAAGTTGACAAACAAGATTCACGTCGCCGATGTCGATTCCGAGCTCGAGTGAAGCGGTGGCGACAAGCGCGCTCAGTTCGCCAGATTTCAAACGCTGCTCCGCTAAGAGCCGGTGTTCGCGAGCGAGACTGCCGTGATGCGCGGCGATGTTTTCTTCGCCGATACGTTCACCCAGATGGCGTGCGACGCGCTCGGCGAGACGGCGTGTGTTAACAAATACGAGTGTAGTGTGGTGCTGGCGAATGAGTTGGGCCAGGCGGTCGTAGACTTCGTTCCAAACCTCTCCGGACATCACGGCCGACAAGGGCGACTCAGGTAGTTCGATCGCTATATCCAGTTTTCTTGCGTGGCCACTGTCGATGATGGAGCAGGTTGAATTTTCCGTGCCGACGAGGAAACGCGCGACTTCTTCAATCGGGCGCTGCGTGGCTGAAAGGCCAATGCGAACCAAAGACGACGGATTGCCGGCCGCGCTTGAATGCTGGCGCACGAGTTGTTCGAGACGCTCCATCGAAAGCGCGAGGTGCGAGCCGCGCTTGTCGCTGACTACTGCGTGAATCTCGTCGACAATCAGTGTGCGCGCGGTTTCCAACATTCGCCGTCCGCCTTCGCTGGTCAGCAGGATGTAGAGCGATTCAGGTGTCGTGACGACGATGTGTGGCGGGCGCTTTGTCATCGCAGTCCGTTCGGACGCCGGGGTATCGCCAGTGCGCACGAGGGTGCGAATGTTTACTTCGGGTAAGCCGAGGTCCTTGAGCTCAGCCTGAATTCCTTCGAGTGGAATTTGGAGATTTCGTTGTACGTCGTTGCTGAGGGCTTTCAGTGGTGAGACGTAGATGACGTGCGTGGAGTCGTCGAGTTTTCCCTCGACGCCGAGACGAACTAGATCGTCGATGGCAGAGAGAAACGCTGCGAGAGTTTTACCGGAACCTGTCGGCGCGGCGATGAGCGTGTGCCGCTGTTGCTTGATTTCAGGCCACGCCTGTAATTGCGGATCTGTAGGGGCGGGAAAGCTCCGCGCGAACCAGCGCGCCACTGCCGGATGAAAGATTTCCAGTTTCATAGGTGAAATGCATTATAGACGATAGGACAGATAAGTTCCTATTCAAATTGTTTCCGGAATTGCTCGAATTGTTCTTTTAGCTTTTCAACCTCGGCAGCAAGAGCATCAACCTTATCTTCCAAGCCTGCGCGTCGCGAGACGGGGGCAGCGCGTTCGGCTTCCGCGAAAGCTTCGAGGTTGATCTCGCCCAAGAGCAGGTGAGCGAACCGGCCTTCCTTTTGACCCGGCTGGCGTGGCAGGCGCGCGACCATCGGCTCGTCACGCGTGATGAGACCGTTCAACGTTTGCTCCACTTCTTCCAACCCGGAAAAATCGTGCAGGCGAGCCGCGTTGCCGCGCAGCTCGCCGAGCGTCTGTGCGCCACGTAACATCAGGACACACATCAACGCCACTTCCGCGTGGTTCAGGTGCATCACCTCCGGCATCACGTGCTTGTACTTGGGCACGCGACTCGTGCTGCCGTAAAAGACGTAAGCGAGGTTCTTCTCGCGCAGTCGTTCCACGGCATCGGAGACCTGGTTTTCAGTGTATGAAGTGACCGGGTAGCGGTTGTTCTTCTGGTTGCAGGCGAGCGTCAGGGCGTTGAGCGTCAACGGGTAGTATTCAGGCGTCGTCACCTGCTTCTCGATCAACGACCCCAACACGCGCGTTTCGATGTCGCTAAGAATTGTGCTCATCACAAATGTTTTTCACGCAAAGGCGCAAAGAGGCAAAGTGAGTTTCAGATCTGCTTTGCTGTCTTTGCGCCTTTGCGTGAGACCTTATAAAGGTTACTGATCGTCCCCGGCTGTACTGGATCGTTGCCCTGCTCCGCGTTGCGGCTCGGAGCGTCCCACGTTCAGGTTGTCGTAGTTAAGCGCTGCATTGAACAACAGGAAGAACTCGCCCTGTGTTTGATGTCGCCACATCGGATTGGTAGCAAACATCACGACGTGCCCACGCCCGACCGGGACGTCGACAATCGCCGGACGGTTCGCCAACTCGCTACCGCCAGCCAGCATGCCGCTGATTAAAAGGTTCTTCTCGTCGTTCGCAAAGCGCAGCACCACGCGCGGTCGTAGCGGCGGCGGCACGAAGAACGGACTTTCCCGCAGATCCTGATCCGGATCGGGACGATTCGCGGGGTCTGCGGGTCGCGGCTGCGGCATCGCCTGGATTACATCGGGATCGCCAACTCCACCGCGTCCTGACGCACGCGGCGTTGGCCCACCGCCCTGTCCACCACCGCCTCCGAAACCGCCACCACCTCCAGTTGCGACCTGGAACAACGGCGCCTGGCTGAAGTAAATCGGCAGACCGGCGTCGTAACCATAAGCAATCGGGCTCTTTCGATCCGCGAACGTGGAGTTGTAAATCGAACCGCGCGCCTGAAGTTTGTCCGCGGGCTGAATCGAGACACCCGTGGTGATGCCGTAATCGATCGGAACCGAAGAAACACTGCCGATGCTGATGAATAGGCCGCCGTCTTCAATAAACTTTTGCAGGTTCGCCACACCGGTAACTGACATCCCACCACGCATGTCATCGGTCTGATCCGGCGACTTGGCGAAGTTTGGCGTTATGGCTGACGCCTTCCACGGCATCGGATCTCCGCGCCGCGGCATGCCGTTGACGATCGTCTGGGCCGAACCACCGACTGGCGGGAAGATCAGCACGTCAAACTTCTCGCGCAAGTTCGGCGTGTTGCGAATCACGTGATCCGAGATGTACGTGTAGGGAATCTGAAACTTGTCAAACTCGATACGAAACCAGCCTTCGTTCTGCGTGTTGGTCCACGTGTGAACAATCGCGATGCGTGGCACGGCGAGCTCGTGAGTTTTTACTTCCGGAAGCTTGTCGACACCGACTGCCTTAAGACCAAGCTCAGTCACAGCCGACTCCAGCCGCGCTCGCAAATCCTGCGGATTGCCTTCCTTCTTCAGGATGAACGAGCCGGTGTTGAATTGCTGATCGCCGATCTTGAACGAGTCTTCAGCGGCGCTCATCTTCACGTCCTTCAACCTGAAGCGCAGCGTTGCAAGCGTGTTGTCGGTGTTGTGATTGATGACATATGCGACCGCGGAAGACGGACCAGAAAGCTGTCCCGTGACCTTTGCATCTTCGGTCAGCAGGGTCGCTGGCGCGTCGAGTACGCTCTTGTCGACTACGCGCACGGTCTTCACGTTTCGCATTGCACCCATGGTCCAGCCGGTGTCATCGTACGGGGCCGGATCGCTGACGTTGTAATACTGCGTGTCGAGCAGCATGTCGGCCATGCGCGAATACGGCTGGTCCATTCTGATGATGTACGAACCCGCCGGATACTTCTGATCTTTGACGCTGAACTCCTTCGTGGCGCGGTGCACTTCAACGCCTTGCAGTCGCAGTAGGTTAACCATGTCGGCCGCCTCGACTGGACGCGGCGTGTCGCCGGGGATGATGTACGCCGCCGGGCCTTCGTTCGACGCCTTCGCAATCGAACGTTTGCTCTTGAGATAGAAGTTGTTCAGGAACCGCTCCCTCTCTTTCGCAACAAAGTTCATCGCAAACAGGATTGCCGACTGCTGCATGTTGACGTTATTGCGCATGGACCAGTTCACACGCGGAAACGGCGGATTCGGGCGGTACCAAACGCGTGACGTTTGATTCGCCTGCAGGGTGCGTTCGCGCGTGTCGGCGCCGCCGTTGCCGAACGTCTCGTAGAAACGGCCGATCGAGTTGTGTCCGGTGGCGATGTAGAGCATGTAGTTTGGCGCCCAGCCATCGTAGAAACCGTGCGTCCAAACACCGGGGACGCCACGCTTCGTCATCTCTTCGATTTCGTGATAGGCGAGCAACTGAAACTCATCGATCGCGAGCGGATCGAGCCACGCGTTGTACGGGCCGGTTCCGGTCATCGTGTAGAGATACGGCACTGACTCGTGCAGATCGTGAAGCACGGTCGGGTGATACTCGAGAAACGTCCGCATCTGGTTGCGCGTGAGCGCGAGCGCCAGTCCGAGGCCGTCGCGGTTATTGTCGTGCGCGACGTACTTGCCCCAGTAAAGCAGTGGCGGCACTGGTTTGCCGGGATTGGCTTTGCGGTAGTAATAGAGATCGACCATGCGATCGCGACCGTCGACTTCCAGCGCGGGCGTAATCATCACGATCATGTTTTTGCGAATGTCTTCGATAAACGGCGAGTCCTCGACAGCCAAACGATAGGCCATCTCCATCAACATTTCGGGCGAACCGGTTTCCGGCGAGTGTATTGACCCCGAGGCCCAGTAAAACGGCTTGCCTTCCGAGATTAGCGTGTGTGCTTCGGTTTCAGAGAGTTTTCGTGGATCAGCGAGTTTCGCGGTGATTTCTTTGTAACGATCGAGACGTTCAAGATTTGCTTCATCGCTGACGAGCACGAGCATCTGCTCGCGCCCTTCTTCGCTCTTTTCGGGCGCTACAAGGACGCGGACGCGTGGCGATGCTTTAGCGAGCTCGCGGTAGTAGCGATAGAGATCTTTGGTGTAGGTGAGCTTGTTTGGAGTTCCTACTGCGTACCCTAAAACTTTCTCCGGAGACGGTACTTTGTCAGACAACGGCAGGTGATCGACAAGCTCGGTCATGAAGTATTTCTCGGTCGTGTACTCGGCGATCTTCGCGCCGTATGCCGTGTCGAGCGCAGACTTTGGCGTAGTGTATTTCGGATTGACCGGAGCGTTTCGCGCGGGGCTCGACGTGGCGGCTGGCGTCGCGTCAGTATTGCTGCGGTCGTCAGTTTGCGCGAGAGCCGGAATCGTAACGAACACACCTAGAACAAAGCCGGCGAGCAGTCTTCGGAGTTTTGGGGACATGACGTTCTCCTTAATTAAGCAAGCTCGATCTGTGTGAATCTGTGTAAATCTGTGGCTATAAATCTTTCGCACACCGAAATCCCGAAGTCATCCAGCGCTCATTGGTGTGGAAGAAGTTTCGGTACGTCGTTCGTATGTGCAACTGCGGCGTGGCAAACGAGCCGCCGCGCAAAACCTTCTGATTGACGAACCACTTATCGTTGTATTCGTCAAACTCGGATTTGAATCCCGGGTAAGGCACGTAATCGGAAGTGGTCCATTCCCACACGTCGCCAATCATCTGCTGGCAACCGTAGGCATTCGCGCCTTCCGGAAAGGCGCCGATGGGCGCAACTGACCAGAAACCGTTCTCAAAAAGATTTGTGTTGCCGCTGTTGGGGTCAGTGTCGCCCCACGGAAATGCATGTCTAACTTTGCGAGCGGCATCATAACACGCCGCCTTCTCCCATTCCGCTTCGGTCGGCAGTCGCTTGCCGGCCCACTTTGCGTACGCCGAAGCTTCGAAAAAGCTGACGTGACATACCGGCTCGTTTTTGCGGCTCTTCGCGGTGTGCAGACCAGAGAAGTCGCGAATCATCCATTCGCCGTCGCGCAGTTCCCAGTAAAGTGGCGCGCGCCATTGCTCACCATTCACCGTCGCCCAGCCTTCGGAAAACCACCAGCGGAAGTTTTGATAGCCACCGTCGTTGATGAATTCGAGAAAATCGCCGTTGCTGACGAGCGCTTTGTCGAGGGCGAAGTCCTGGAGGAAGACTTGATGCGCAGGCTTCTCGTTGTCGAATGCGAACGGTCTGGAGCGCGGCGCCCCAGCGCTGTCGTAGCCGAGTTGGAACAAGCCGCCTTCGATCTCCGCCATGCCTTCTACTTTGGTTGTTGGCTCAGGCAGCGCGTTTATTGGAGCGTCAAACTGGTCGCACAGAAGGTGTTTGATGTCGTAGACGAGCAGTTCCTGATGTTGCATCTCGTGTTCTAGGCCTAGTCGCACGAGGGACAGGACTGTCGGGTCTTCCACTGACTGTAGGAACGAGAGAACCTGCTCGTCGATATGATTGCGGTAAGCGACGGTTTCTTTGACGGTCGGGCGTGACTTGGTTCCTCGTTTTGGGCGTTCGATTCGTTCGCCGAACCCTTCGTAATACGAGTTGAAGTAAAAAAGGAAATCTTCGGAATAGACGCGATAACCGGGTTTGTAAGCTTGCAGAACAGTCTCGAAGAACCACGACGTGTGGCCGATGTGCCAGCGCGGCGGGCTCATGAAGTCGGCGGTCTGAATGACGTAGTCTTCGATTTCGAGCGGCGCGACGATCTGCATCGTTCGCGCTCGAACCTGTGTGTAGAGGTCCGCAATAGAGACGGTATCCTGCCCTGAAAACTCGCGAATTGTTGAAGCCATGATTTTGGCGATCATAATACCAGTAATAAGACCTATAGGTCATATCGGACCTAGACAGATCCCATGTAGCGCCGGGCGTTAAACTTTTTTGCCATGCTCCTGGAAGTCATGTAGCGGATCGTGCCGAAGATCTCGCGTTCGAACCAGGGGCGGTCGTGTTTGCCGAAGCACCAGAGTATGCCGGCGTAAGAATTCGGATCGCGGCCGTCGAGTGCGTATTTGTTGTTCAAATGCACTAATAGCTCGAACACCATCTCGTAGCTGCGTTGCCACTCGATGACTCGCTTACCCCACAACATGCGGACGTAGTTGTGAATGTGTCCGGTTGTGACCAACTCGCGCTGTGCGGCGTTCCAGAGCTCGTCATAAGTGTCGGCGGCTTCGATCCGTTCTGCGTCGAGCAGTTCGGGACGGGGATCGTCTGCGTGATCGCGCATGGTTTTCAAAGCCCAGACGGGGAGCGACTTCAGTGAGTCGTAATGGGGATTGTGTCGGGTGAAGTTGAAGGAAAGCTCACGTCGCACGATCGCTTCTTCAAGAAACGCATCTTTCGCAGGCTTAGGCGCTTTGCCAGGCTCGACCGCGGCAACAATTTCCTGAATAGATAAAAAGCCAAAGTGCAGGTACAGACTCAAACGCGAGGAGCCGTCCACTGAGGGATCGTTACGCGTCTTGTCGTAGTGCGGCAGAATGTGGCGGACGAAGTGCTGCAAACGCTTGCGACCAGCGGCAGTGCCGCCGTGATAGCGATCCGAAGGCTTCACCGTGTGATCGATGTCACATTCGCTCACGAGATCAGCGATGTTATTAGCGGAAACAAACGTTTCCGGACACTCAACGTCGAGCGTTGGCTTTTGCACGTCGAGATGGGGCGTGACGATTGTTCGGGGCAAGTCAGGGAGCAAACGGTTTATCTTCGGGCGGATCGTGTAAGCCGCATATTCCTCTTTCGGCAAAGCGGAGAGTGGAACCATGCCATTCGCGTCCACGGCATAGACCGGTAGTTTTAGCTGGGCGAGCCGTTCGTTGTGCTCGGGGATGATGAAACACGGATAGTCATCCGTAACCAATAATGCAGCCTCACGCGCGAGGTTCGCGACAGTGTTCCGCGGGTCGTGTTCGTTCCGTTGCAGGTAGAAGATGTAGCGAATGCCGCGCTCGGAAAACTCCACCTGCTTTTCTGCTACGCCTTCGAGGATAAACGTGTGAATCCGATCGCTGGCCCAGGGATAGTAAAACTTCAACCCCTCGTAAACGACGAGTGGAAGCCCGCGCTCGTTGGCGGATTGGATGGCGAAGTTGAGCGCGTAATTGTGGCTGGCGCGCTTGAACATCTGCATCCAGTAAAGAACATACCGGCCTTTTGTGTTTACTTTGGATTGGTTGAGTTGGGTGACCCTGCTGGACAGATTCATGCTCACGTGCCGCCGTTGACGATTATTGAACGGGGGCCCGGGGGTAGCACGCGGCCTATTTGCGCCGCTTTGAGGTAGTTTTTTCGGAGGATGGCAAGCAGAGCTTCAGCTTTATCTTCGGCGACGGCGATTAACATTCCGCCTGCCGTCTGTGGATCAAACAACAGCTTCACCAGGTTCGCATCAACGCCCTCACCGATTTCAACATCGGCGCCTACATACTCGCGATTCGTTTTGTCACCACTCGTAAGCATTCCTTCGGACGCGAGTTCCAACGCGCCTGCGAGCAGTGGAACCGCGGCGGCGCTGATTTCGATAGTGACTTTACTTGCGCACGCCATTTCCCACGCGTGGCCGAGAAGTGCAAAGCCGGTCACGTCGGTCGCGCCTTTCACGCCGAACTCGCGCATCGCTTCGGCAGCGTATCTGCCGGGCGTCAGCATCGTCTCAACTGAACCGGTGACGACTGAATCGCTCGCGCGTTCCTTCTTAATCCCGGTGGAAATCACTCCCGTGCCGATTGGCTTAGTCAGTATGAGAACGTCACCGGGGCGCGCTCCGGAATTGGTGGCAACCTCGTCAGGGTGGATGAGACCCGTGACCGAGTAACCAAACATGATCTGCTCGTTGTCGACGCTGTGGCCACCAATCAAGGTGACGCCATGCTGATTCAGTGTCTCCAACCCGCCACGCATAATCTCTCGCAGGATCGCCGGATCGACACCTTTTTTAGGAAAGCACGTGATCGCCATCGCCGTCATGGGTGTTCCCGCCATCGCCCAAACGTCGTTGATGGAATTGAGGGCGGCGATGCGGCCGTAGTCGTACGGGTCGTCGACGATCGGGGTGAAGAAGTCGAGCGTCTGCACCAGCGCGAGGTCGTCTCGCAGGCGGTATACTCCCGCGTCGTCGGCTGTATCAAAGCCGACAATCAGATTCGGATCAAAAGGCTGTTCAGGTAGCCCGCTCAGAACCTGAGCGAGTAAGCTCGGGCTAAGCTTCGCCGCTCAACCAGAACACGAGACCATCTCCGTCAGACGCATCGCCTCACCTCCTTTCTTAATCCTGCTAAATCCTGCAAAATAATTTACCAAACTATCGAAGTCGCAGGAGGTTTTGACTATGAGGTTTTCGGCTCTGCTGGTCAAGCGGTCTCTCGGCATTGCGTTCTTTGTCCTGTGTAGCTCCGCTCTCTTCGCTCAGGATGCGGAACTGGTGCGGCACTTCGATTATGACGCGAAGGCGCCTCTTGAGATGAAGATTCTGGGCACGGAAAAGCGAGGTGAGGCGACGGTTTATGACATCACTTATGCGAGCCCGAAAGGTGGTGTGGTGCCGGCGTATCTCGTCGTGCCGGCTAAAGGAAAAGGTCCGTTTGCGGCGGTAATCTGGGGACACTGGTACTGGACAAACTCCGAGATGCGGAATCGCAAGCAGTTTCTCGATGAAGCTGTGGCCTTAGCGCCCGCGGGAGTTGTTTCGCTATTGACCGACGGGCCAGTCGCTCGCCCGGGATATGTCGCCGACAATGACCTTCTTAGTGAAAAACGGAATGCAGAGAAGGTTCAGCAAGTGATTGATATGCGGCGGGGCGTTGATTTGCTATTGGCGCGCAAAGATGTTGACCCGAAACGCATCGCTTTTGTCGGTCACAGTTATAACGCCACGATTGGAGCGACTCTGAGTGGTGTGGATCGCCGGTTCAAAGCATTCGTTTTGATGGCCGGGTCGATCTCGGATGAGGTCAACATCAAAATGGGGGTTTACGAGCAATTCCGCCGGCAGGTCGGACCGGAGAAGTTCGATGCTTACATGGCAAGTCATCGCTATCTCGACGAAGGAAGGTTTGTGGCACATGCGGCGCCGGCTACGGTTTTTCTCCAATACGCAACGCAAGAACCTTCTCTGACGCCGGCAGTCGCGCGCGAGTTCGAGAAAATTGTCAGTGAGCCGAAACAATTCAAGCTCTACGAAGCGCCGCACGCACTAAATGCCGAGGCGAGACGAGATCGCATTGCGTTCCTGACGGAGCAGTTGAAATTGAAACCGCTGCCGGCAAAGGTGATCGACGCGATCCCCGATTTGTATCAACCAGCAAGGCCTAACTAAGTTGGCAAAACGAATTATCCGCGTAGGTCCTGCCGGCTGGTCTTACAAAGACTGGGAAGGTATCGTCTATCCACAGAAACCGGGAAAATCGTTCGACCCGCTCGAATACCTCACGCAGTTTTTCAACACGATTGAGATCAACAGCAGTTTCTACCGTCCGCCAGTGCCTACGACGACGAAATCATGGGCGAAGCGTGTCGCCGGGAATAAGAAGTTTGCGTTTACGGCGAAATTGCACCGTATTTTCACGCACGAACGAGGCAAAGCGACGAAGAAGGATGAGAAGGAGTTTCGCGAAGGAATGGATGTGCTTGCCAGGGCTGGCAAGCTCGGCGGGGTGTTGCTCCAGTTTCCCTGGTCGTTCAAAAACAGTCCTGACGACCGTGTTTACCTGGCTAAGTTGCTGGAACGATTTTCTGATTATCCGCTGGTGCTGGAAGTGAGGCACGCGTCGTGGAACAATCCGGAGTTTTATGAGTGGCTGGATGAACGGGGTGTCGGGATTTGCAATATCGATCAGCCGGTGTTTTCAAAATCGATTCGGCCACAGGCGTTGACGACGTCACGCATCGGCTATGTACGGCTCCACGGCAGGAACTATCAGAACTGGTTTCGCGAGAAGGCGGCTCCTCACGAACGATACGACTATCTTTATTCGCTCGATGAGCTCGAGCCGTGGCTGGTCCGAATCAAAGAAGTTGCGAAGCAATCTCGCGAGACGTACGTGATCACTAACAATCACTTTCGTGGCCAGGGCGTGGTCAACGCGATAGAAATCAAAGCGGCCCTGGAAGAGAAAACTTTTCCCGCTCCGGAACCGCTTTTTAAGGTTTATCCGCGGCTGAGTGAATCGGCAA
>DATENQ010000111.1:0-5052 GCA_035275005.1 Pyrinomonadaceae bacterium
CTGTGCGCATCCATCCGACGAACCCCGACATCGTCTGGGTCGCTTCCGGCGGCGACATCTTCAAGTCAAACGAAGAGCGCGGCATTTTCAAAACAACGGACGGCGGCAAGACCTGGCGCAAAGTGCTGTTTATCTCTGACCGGGTGGGCGCGATGGATGTCGAGCTGCAACCGGGCAATCCGAATGTTGTGTACGCGTGGATGTCGCGTCTCGAACGGAAGCCGTGGACGATCATCAGCGGCGCTCGCGAAGGTGGTTTTTATAAGAGTACCGACGGCGGCGAACATTTCACGAAGATCGTCACCGGACTTCCGGGTGAATTGATCGGCAAAGCCAATCTCGCGGTCACTACCGCGAATCCGAATCGCATTTACGCGCTGATCGAAGCCAAACCCGGCGGCGGCTTGTATCGTTCCGACGACGCAGGACAAACGTGGGCTCTGATTAATTCGCAGGGCTCACTGATTCAGCGTCCTTTCTACTACACCACGCTCGGAGCAGATCCTACGAACGCCGACGTCGTTTACGCCGGCGCCGAAGGCTTCTTCAAATCCACCGACGGAGGCAGGACATTCACTGCATTTCGCACGCCGCACGGCGACAACCACGACATCTGGATCAACCCCAAAGACGGCCAAGTCATGATCCAGGCGAACGACGGCGGCGCCAACGTTTCGACTGACGGCGGTCGCACGTGGTCGACGCAGATGAACCAGCCGACCGCGGAGATTTACGGTATCTGGGTGGACAATCAGTTTCCTTACAAACTCTACGGCGCGCAGCAGGACAACACGACGCTCATCATCTCGAGTCAGGCTGAACCGTTCTCTACCACTGACTGGCGCACTGGTCCAGGTTGTGAAACCGGTCCAATCATGCCGCACCCTTCAAATCCGGAAATCGTCTACGGATCGTGTAAAGGCCAATACGGCGTGATGAATCTGAAGACCGGTCAGGAGAAGAGCTACTGGATTGGCGGACAGTCGTTGTACGGGAATCCCGCGAGCGATCTGATCTATCGCATGCAGCGTGTCTCGCCGATGGCGACGTCGCCACACGATCCGGATGTGCTTTACTACGGTTCGCAGTACGTACATCGCACGCGTGATAAAGGAGTGACGTGGGAACGTATCTCGCCCGATCTGACGGCGCGTCCGGAGTGTTGTCAGGGAGCAAGCGGTGAGCCGATTACTCGCGACGTCACCGGCGAGGAGTTTTACAGCACGCTTTATGCGATTACGGAGTCGCCGCTGGAGAAGGGTGTGATCTGGACTGGTTCGAATGACGGGCCATTTTATGTCACTCGCGACAATGGTAAGAAGTGGATTAACGTCACGCCGAAAGATCTGCCGACCGGCGGGCGCGTGCAGTACATCGAAGCATCACCGCATCGCAAGGGCTCGGCTTATTACGCAGTCTATCGCTGGCTGCTCGGCGACTATCAACCTTACATCTATCTCACAAACGATTATGGCAACACATGGACCAGGCTGACTGACGGCAGGAACGGCATTCCCGCGGATTGGCCCACGCGCGTCGTCCGTGAGGATCCGAATCGTGAAGGACTACTCTACGCCGGCACTGAATTCGGGATGTTCATTTCGTTTGATAACGGGAAGCGCTGGCAGCCGTTTCAATTGAACCTGCCAAACGTGCCGGTATCTGATATCAAAGTTCATCACAAGGATCTGGTTGTTTCAACGCAGGGGCGTGCCATATGGATTCTCGATAACCTCACTTCCTTACATCAACTGTCGTCGCAGGTGAAGACTTCAGACGTCTATCTCTTCCAGCCGCGCGACGGGTACCGCACGCGTGTTGGTCCAACTAACCTCGGCCCGGTAGTTGAATACTATCTTCCGTCGCCGCCGGAGCATGCAGTCGTCATTGAGGTCCTCGATCAAAAAGGAAACGTAATCAATACCTACAACAGCGAAACACCCTTCTTGCGTCCTGGTCGTGGCGGAGGCGCGAACATGCCCGGCGTCGGCACGGCTGGCCCCGAATCGGATCCCGATGCAGCGCCCACGCGGCGTGCGACACCACCGCCGCGCGTAACCAAGACCGTAGGCGTCAATCGTTTTGCATGGGACATACGCAACGAAGCCGGTGTCACATTGCCGCCGGGCCAGTATCAGGTGCGACTCAAAACCGGCAACGTAAAACTGACGCAACCTTTGAAGGTGTTAATCGATCCAAGAGTCGCTGCCGACGGCGTGACGCAGGCCGACTTGCAGGAACAGTTTGAGCACAACATGCGCATGCGCGAACTGGTCAGCAGCGTTAATCAACTTGTGACTCGCGTCAGAGAGGCGCAAAAGAAGGATGCAAACACCGCCGCTCGCGTGAGTGCGCTTGCAGCGAAACTGCTAACGGAGCCGGTGCGCTACGGCAAACCCGGACTCCAGGCACACATAACTTACCTTGCCGGTATGACCGCAAACGTAGATCAGAAGATCGGACGCGACGCCATCGAGCGCTATCAGGTTTTAAAAAAGGAGCTCAACGCCCTGCAAGCAGAAGCGGACCAGATCCTCGGATCAAATTCATCGACAGCAACCACTTCCCCAGAGTAATCTTTGTAGGGGCGGCCCTCCGTGGCCGCCCGATCGTCTCCATAAAATAATCCTGAAAATAATCCTGCAGTTCCCCGACCATGCACCGCAGAAAGTTTCTCCAACTATCGATTCCCCTCGTTGCCGGTCTCGCTCTACCGGCGTGTAAACGCATCGAAGGCTCCGTTGAAAAACCACTCCTGCCACTCGTCCTCCACGGCGGCCGCGCGTTTTTCAACGGCCGCTGGCAGAACATCGACATCGGCATCGACGCCGGCGGCAAACTTCGCTTCGGCAGCGATCTGCGCGGAACAGAAACACTGAACGTGAGCGGCCGCGTAGTTGCGCCCGGCTTTATCGACATCCTCGCCGACAATTCAACCTCACCCGAAACCACCTATTCGATTTTCGAGAAATATAAAGTCTCAGACGGCGTCACGACTGCGCTGCAAATGCATGGCGGCAGCGCCGACTGCGGCGCGTACTACCGTCACTTCTCGCGACAGCCGCACGCGATCAATTTCGGGGTCTCGACTTTTGTAATGGCGATCCGCGCTCGCGGCGGAGCCAGGCGAGTGATCGAAAAGAATCTCGACGAAGGAGCGCTCGGCGTTTCGCACAGTCTCGAATATCAACCCGCGCCGTACGCTGAGATCCTCGAGTATGCAAAGCTCGCCACGAAATACGATCGACCGTTGTTCCTGCATCTGCGTTATTCGTCGAGCGAGAAAGAGCTTGAGGGAGTGGACGAAGCGATTCGCCTCGCGCGAGACAGCGGCGTGCGCGTACACATCGATCACCTGCATTCAACCGGCGGCACTTTCCACATGGAACAGGCGCTGGAGAAAATTCGCACCGCAAACGCGCAGGGCCTGACTATAACTACCTGTGTTTATCCTTATTCGTTCTGGGCCACTTATCTTTCAAACAATCGTTTCGGCCCTGGCTGGCAACAGCGTTATGGTCTCTCGTATGAAGACCTGAGGATCGTCGGCAGCTCCGAGCGATTGACGGCGCGCACGTTTGCACACTATCGCAAGAGCTCGAGACTCGCTGCCGTTCCCGAGGGCACAATGCCTCTGGATAAAACCGTCGACCTCGCGCTCAAAGAAGATTTCTGCATGATCGGTTCCGACGGCGGCATTCAATTCGAGCCGCGCGCGAATTCTCATCCACGCGGCGCGGGATGCTTTGCAACCGCCATTCGCCACGCACTCGATATTGGCATACCCTTGGAAAAGATTTTAGAGAAGATGACGTCGTTGCCGCGAAGCGTCGTGCAGCCGTCACTGAAAGATCGCGGTGTGTTGGAAGACGGAGCCGTCGCTGATCTGACCGTATTTGATCCACAAACGATCCGCGGCAATGCGACAATCGAAAATCCGAATCAGTTCTCTTCGGGAATCGATCTCGTCATCGTAAACGGTAAGATCGCGTTCAGGGACGGAAAGATTGTTACAAAGAATGGCAACGCGATTTTAGGCCGCAGCCTATAATAACTTTCCTAAAGCGTAAGGCAGCATCTTCCGCCACCAGGGCCAGTCGTGGTCCACGTCGGCTCCCCAAAGATCCAGCGTGTGCGGAATGCCTTTGGCGTTGAGAATGTCTGAAAGCGCGCGACTGCGTTCCGGTGCTTCGTAATTTCCCTGGCCTGACATGATCAGGATCGAGTCGGCCTTGCGCAGCAGTGGCAGGAAGTGGTCGTCGTTGAGATTGGAAAGATAGTCGACCGGGTTGTTGAAATAGACGTTGTCGTCGTAGTGACCTTTTAAATAGGAGCGCACGTCGTAACTGCCGCTCATTGCGATCACGCCGCGAAAGAGATCGGGGTGTTTGAAGTAAGCGTTGACTGACAGGAACGCGCCGAGACTGGCGCCGGTCGTTAGCGGGCGATTCTCGCCGTCACCGCAATCCTTGCGAATCAGCGGCAACACTTCGTCAGTGATGTAGCGATCGTAACGCGTGAGCAATTCCGCCTTGAGATTTGGAGGCATCTGCTCGTTCAGCAGGCTGTAACGATTGACGCTGTTGATGGAGTACGCGCGCAGCCGGCCTTCTTCAATGAACGACTTTATCGCGTCGACCAGATAGAAGCGTTCGTATTCGAGGTAGTCGGCGGCTGCGGTGGGAAACATGAGCAGCGGCGGACCGGCATGCCCGTAGGCGACGAGGGGCATTTCGGTGTTTAAGTTAGGGCTGAACCAGGATGTTATGCGGCGTTCCATTGCGGACCTTTCACAAGGGGAATCAGGGCTGGAGATATTCTCGCAGATCGTTGCGGAGCGCAAGTTTGGAGGCACTGGCGAGGTTGACGCTCGCAGATCCATTTGCTATAAAAAGCGCTTCGCGCCCTGCACATAGAAACTCACGAACCTATGTGAGGGCGCTTATTCCGCAGTAGCTCAATGGCAGAGCATTCGGCTGTTAACCGAAGGGTTGTAGGTTCGAGTCCTACCTGCGGAGCCACGATTTGAAGAAGGTCGCTGGAATCGGCACC
>DATENQ010000112.1:0-11444 GCA_035275005.1 Pyrinomonadaceae bacterium
GTCAGAAACCTCTACTCTGAGTTGAGAGGTCGTGCCTCTTTCCTCAAGCCTGGCGGCGCAACCATTGAACCCATGATGCTGGCTGCTGTTTATGGTGTTGGCGCGCTGCGTGGCGACGGCTTCGCTTACACGCAAACGCTCTTCCCACGCGCGCATCAATTCGGTACCACCTCATCGTCATGTGGTAGTTCGTGCGGAAGCTCATGCGGAAGTTCGTGTGGCGGATGTGGAGGAGGATGTGGTGGCTGTGGCAGCTAATCACATGTCGATGCCAAAAGATTGTTTTGGTCTGGGGTGGCGACCACAATTGGCTCTCGGGATTCTTTCGCATCTCGATCGCATCGATCTTGTGGAAGTCATCGCGGACAACTTTTTTACTGCTCCTCGAAACGAGCGTCGGGCTTTGAAGACGCTCGCTGCTCAAGTTCCGGTTACGCTTCATGGCGTCTCATTAGGATTAGCATCGTCTGTGAGCGTCGATCGACGTCGTCTTGATCGCACCGCACGTTTATGTGAAGAGATAAAGCCGCTCTCGTGGTCTGAACATTTGGCTTTCGTGCGGGGCGGCGGAATCGAGATAGGACATCTGGCTGCTCCGCCGCGATGTGATGAGACGATAGCGGGAACGCTGAAGAACCTTGCTCTGGCGCACACTATTGTCGGCGTTGCCCCTCAAGTTGAGAATGTAGCAACGTTAATTGATCCGCCTCTGAGCCGTTACGATGAAGCAAGCTGGATAGCGGAAATCATTCGCCACTCGCAAAGCGATCTACTGTTGGACCTGCACAACCTTTATGCAAACGCTTTGAATTTCGGGTTTGATCCGATCGACTTCATCTCGCGAATGCCCGCAGGTCGTGTGCGTGGGATACACCTGGCCGGCGGCAGATGGGTGGGGAAGGGGAACGTTCGTCGTGTTCTCGACGATCATCTTCACGATGTTCCTGATCCTGTTTACGCGTTATTAGAAGAGATCGGAGCTCGAACTGGACCGGGGCTGACGGTAATACTGGAACGCGACGGCCATTTTCCATCAATTGATTCTTTACTCGATCAGCTCGACCAGGCGCGACAAGCATTAGCCCGGGGTCGCGCGCGCAGAACAATCGCTTCGCGAGCGGAGGAAGCTGCGTGAGCACATCACTTCTTGAAACATTTCTGGCGCGTATTTATGTGGATGCGCAGGCCCGCGAGAGGTTTCTTAGCGATCCCGTTGCGGAAGCATTAAAAGCCGGCCTGTCACAGGATGAAATCGACGCAGTGAAGCAAATGGATCAAGTTGGTCTTGAATTATTCGCAGTTAGTCTGGAGCGAAAAAGACAACGCCAACACAGGTGAACTCACGAGAAATAGACCACGAGCCCCAGTCCTTCATCCACCGTTTGACTGAGGAAGCCGCGAAGGACCTGGAAGTACTCCGTGAGGTATCCGAACGTGTCGTCCTCCTCGGGGTCTCGATCCCATATCTCGGGGTAGATCTCTTTGGCAACCATGTCCTGCGGATCGAACCGCGCTTCGAGATCTTCGTCGCTAACTCCATTCAAAGCATCCAGCACTTCGCGCGTTTGCGCAGCGGTGAGAACGCGCGCTGTGCCATATCCGACGTCGATATCTCCAACCTCGGTGCCGCCCTTTACGAGAAAGTTGCGCGGATAGTCGCCCTCCCAGGCCGTACCGGTAAGTAAGTAGTGGATTCCATGCCAGGCTTTGTCGAGGTCCGTGTTCAATCCTTCCACTCCGGACATCTCCAGGTCAGGAACAGTCGTCATCGGTTGTGTACGGCGAAAAAGCTTCGACCACAGTGTCTGCTTCACCTTTTCGGTTCGGGCCTTCTCGTACGCCTCGGGTTCGTCAGGGGCGATTGCGCGCCACACGAGAGGCGGATCCTGAAGCAGACGCGCAATGTTCGCGTCACTCAGCGCTACAAGTGCCAGAACCATTCCCATTGGTGATTCCTCCCAGCGACGCGTTATCCTAACCGCACGGAAACAGGTTGTACATAGTGTTGGCCCAGTAAAGATAAGCAATGAAACGAATCTTCGAAGCAATACTACAAGACCTTCGCTATGCCGGACGCATTCTGCGAAAGTATCCCGGATTTTCGTTCGCTATCATTCTTACTACGGCACTCGGCATCGGCGCTAATGTAACGATCTTCAGTGTCCTTAATGCCGTGGTCCTGGAGCCGCTTCCTTATAAAGATCCTGATCGTCTAGTTCGGCTCACGGAGAGTAACCTCGGGCAGAACCAGATTGAATCTCCTGTTTCCGTTCCAAACTTCCAGGATTGGCAACGCCAGCAGTCTTCGTTCGAGGACGTGTCGGCGTTGGAGCTGGCGACTTTCAATCTCACTGGTCGTGGTGAGCCTCAGCGAGTCGCGGCTGCGCGGATTACCGCTAACCTCGTACCGATGTTGGGAGTCGCTCCAGCGCTCGGCCGGGCTTTTCTCACTGCAGAAGACCGGGTGGTGTTGTTGAGCGACGCACTTTGGCGGCGACAGTTTGGCGGAGACCAATCGATAGTTAACCAAACGATCCAACTGAACAATGAGACATATACGGTGGTCGGCGTTATGCCTGCCGGATTTCAGTTCATTGCATCGCGAGAGCTGTGGGTTCCATTCGTAATTGATCCACAAAAAGAACCGTGGCGCGCCGATCGCACCAATCGCAACCTGTTTGTCTTTGGACGACTCAGAGCCGGCGTCACTCCTGGCCAGGCAACTTCAGACATGAACATCCTGGGCCAGCGATTGGAGGAGCAGTTTCCGAAATCAAACACTGGCTGGCGCGTACGCGTGAATTCGTTTTACGAGTGGCTCGTGCCGAAAGAGGTTCGCGCGGCGATGGTGGGTTTGTTTGTCGCAGTCAGTTTGCTGCTATTGATTGCCTGCGCGAATGTGGCAAATTTGCTTCTCGCCAGCGCCACGACACGTCAGCAGGAGATGGCGACGCGAGCAGCGCTGGGTGCGTCTCCGGTGCGTTTAATACGACAACTGATGATCGAGAGTCTGTTGCTGGCGGGTTTGGGGGGACTACTGGGTTTGGTATTCGCTTCTGTGGCCACCAAACTGATTGCCTCGGGCAGGCTGCAAAATATTGGCCGGTTGAGCGAAGCAGGCATAGACGGAACTGTTCTTGGCTTTACGGTCTTCATCACGTTGTTCACCGGGTTGATTTTCGGGCTAGCGCCGGCGTGGTGGTCCGCACGCGTTAATCTCACCGACAAACTCAAAGAGGGCAGCAGAAGTGATGGCGGCAGGTTACCGCACCGGTTGCGCAGCGCGTTGGTGATAGCTGAAGTGACGATGGCCGCGGTGGTCCTGGTTGGTGCAGGGTTATTGGTGAATGTGTTGACGCGCTTGCGAGCGGTACCGTTAGGTATTGCGCCCGACAATGTTTTTACGATGCAGATCAGTCTGCCCGGATCGAAGTATGGTCAACAGCAGCAGCGTGCTGATTTCTTCAGTCAACTGCTCGAGCGTTTGCGCACGGTTCCTGGTGTTGTCGATGCCGCCGCGGTTGAACAAGCTCCGACTTCCATCAGCACCTGGAATTTTGAAATCACGCTGGAAGGAGGCGACGCTGCCACCAACACGAATCGTTCACTGGCTGAGGCACACGCTATTACGCCACGCTACTTCCAAACGATGAGTATCCCGTTGTTACAGGGCCAGGACTTTGCCAGTCCCTATCGCGCTGACCAACCGCTTGAATTGATCGTTAGTGAAACCTTTGCGCGTCGTTACTGGCCGAATGAGTCTGCAATTGGAAAGCGCTTTCGAGCCGGTCAAAACAATCCCTTTGGCACTGTTGTTGGCGTCGTCGGTGACGTGCGCACGCTCAACTCACAACAAAGCCCGGGGGGTGCTTTCTACTTTCCGTACGGTTATATCGGCATGCCCGGATTGGTTGTGATGGCGCGAACCGCAACTCAACCTGAGACCTTGGCGGCGCCGCTTCGTGCCGCCGTGCGCGAGCTCGACGTCGATCAGCCTGTTTACAACATGCGGACGATGAACGAGATCATTGCCAACGCCACCGCGCAGCAACGCTTTCAAGCGTTTCTGACGAGTCTCTTTGCGGCTGTTGCATTGTTACTGGTTGCGATCGGGATCTATAGCGTCGTCGCTTACATGGTGAAGCAGCGCCGGCGTGAGATCGGCGTGAGGATGGCTGTGGGAGCGAGCACCGGCAACATACTCAGGATGGTTATCGTTACCGGCATGCGCAATGTATTGCTTGGCCTGGTACTCGGCCTGGTCATGTCTCTAGCGTTGACACGATTAATCGGGCTTGAAATAACCGCAGCCGACTTCCGCGTCTTCCTGCTGGTGGGATTGCTACTCACCGGCGTCGCACTCATCGCCTGCTATCTCCCCGCCCGGCGGGCAACAAAGATCGATCCATCCCGCGCGTTGCGAAGTGAATAGTTACAGCCATAAAAAAGGACAAAAGGCACAAAGTTCAGTTATAAGCATTTGTGCCTTTGTCTTTATTGTAATTATGGAAGCAGCCGGGTCATAAACTTACGGCGAAGTTTCTCCGACTGAGTTAACTTCGTAAACATTGCCGGCGAGATCGCGAATCCTGGCCGTCGCTGACACCGGCAAACCTGACGCGGCAATGCCGATGAAGTAAGAGTCTTCACCTGCACGCAACGGCGGATCAAAGGTCAAAACAACGTGGTCGCCAACTATCTCCGCACGAGATGGCGCGATCGTACCAAGCCCGCCTTGCGTGACCACAAACACTTCGGCTTCAGCCTTAACACCGGCATCACTCAGGTTCAACGTGGCCGGACGTGCAATTGACACTTCCAGCGAACGTACCGCGGCATCTCCGAACAACCCGCTTAGTGAAAGCCGGTAGAAATAACTCGACAGGCCGGCCCCGGCCGTTCCCGGTTCACCCGGAGTTCCGCTCCGCGACTGGAGGAATCCTTCACCTTTCGTTCCCGCAAGGATAACGGGCGCGACAGTGTCGTTGGCGATCATCGAGCCGCTGCGTGAGAAGACGCGGTTGATCTCAGGCGCAAACACATGGACCATTCGTAGCGGGACAGATACACTCGGCACGAACGCTTCCAACTGCGCGAGCAACTCGTCGATAGGCTCTAACTGGCGGCCGATATCGGCAACATTGATGCCCAGTGCTCTGGCAGCTTCGTCCAGTCCCTTCGCGACCGGACTGTCAGCCGGCAGATTCGGCCGCGACTCTGCCATCTGTCGGACCGTCCGCGCCACGCAGCGATAGAGTCCGGTGATTTCATCTACTTGCTCCGGGCGAGGCCAGGCAGCGCTCAACTCAGCAATAAAGCCCGGCAGTCGCGGATCGTCGGGCGCTATACTGCCCAATTCCTCCAGGGCAGTCGGATCTAATGTCGACATCTCATTAATGAAGGACATGCGACTGAAAACTTCCTCCATCACACGATGCACATCAGGATCGGGCATGCGATTCGTCCACTCAGTAAGGTCGGAGAATGAACAAGGCAAGACGGGCCGTAAACCGGCCTGCGGCTCCCAGGTGGGATCGCTGCCAAGGCTGCGCAGTATGCCTGCAATTAAATGTACCTGATCTTCGGTTGGTAATCCTGGCATGATTTAACTCCTCTCCAGAGCCATGCAGGTTGGCAGGCTCTCGTCGCCCATATCCACGCACGTCCTACGCGCGAGAGTGAAAAGACTGCGCAAGTGCTCGATTCTTGAAAACCAGTCGGAACGAGCGTTGTCGCGATCGGCGTTGAGTGTCAGCAGACTCAAGGCCAGTCCGATGGCGATACCAGCCGCGGCAATCATCGCAATCGTCAAGGCGACGATCACGATCCTAACGAATGGGTTGATTCCGACAGGAGACGCATTTGCGGTTGCGGCGGTAGTGGCGGTGCGGGTGGTTTGTGCAGCCACGAGGGCAGAGACTGCTCCGGATAAAACTGCACCGACCGGGATGCCACCCGGTCTAATCGCGCTGAGTATTGCGGCAAGAGCGCCCCGTAGCGTCGCAAGTGCAGCGCTAATCGTGGCGTTCTGCGCTAATTGCTGAGGGATCAAAACTGGCATTGCCACGATAGTCAGTGCAATCGCCAACGCACCCGCTACCTGGAACGCTATGCTCGTCTCGTTTTCGCGCGCCGTTAGTGCCCGGTTAGCGTTTCCGATTTGATCGCAGGTGCTACGTGCACTCATTCGGAGACTATCGATATTCGTTCGCACGCGGTTACACATCTCCGGACTTAGAAGCATCTCTCCAGGCCCGGGCTCAAACGTTTCGACGATCACGTCCCATTGATGATCACCCGCCGCAGTGCGTCCGAGGTTTGGCCGGTTCACGGCGAGGAGTAGTGATATCGGCGGCGTTGTGGGCGGGCCATCCGCAAGCATGGTGATGCCGCGTCCCACAAAGAACCAGGTCATGCCACCGTCGATACTGCCGATGAGGCCGTAACGCTTGGCCGCTCCTCCTCGGCAGGGCCACTCGCGGTCGTCTTCGCTAACCGGAGCTTCGCCCCAACCTCCCGGTGGAGTCAGACCGGTACAGACAACACCGGATCCGATCCGGCCGGCGGCGTTGATTTCAAGAAAGCAGCCCACGTACCACGGAAAATCCGCCGTTCGCTGTTGCGGAATGAGTTGAATTCGCTCAGGCATGATCACAAGATCATGACGTGTGAATGGCATGTTCGACCTCCTCAACTAGTGAAGTATGATCGAACGCTTAACGAGCCCACCCGAAGAAGAGATCGATCACTTTTTGTTGTATGACTTTTGGAGCTCGATTTGTTTCGGGTGTGAGGGATTCATTCTTCTTCGACTGATGCACCGACGCGGAAGGTATGACCATCAGGGTGGCGGATGTGACATTCATGGACGCCCCATGGCATGTCGGCGGGTGGCCAGGGAGCAGGAATACCGAGACTTAAAGCGAGCTCGTACGCTGCGTCAACCTCGGCAGGTGATTCCACCCACCAACTCATCCACACGCTGCCGGCCTGGTTGTCCCAGGGCTGCTGCGGCATCGGTCCACCGCGAGCGCCCTGGCAATTCTGGCAGAGAAATATTTCAGCGTTGCTTGAACTGACGGCGCCAAAAGTTGGAGGATCACCGAATTCCCAGAGCTTCCGCCAACCCAGCTTTTCGAACCACTCGAAGCTCTCCTGCAGACTCGTGACGTTTAAAATCGGAGTGATACCCTTGACGTTCATATCAATGCCTCCGCGCTCATTATCTTTGGCGCAACGTTGGTTCTGGCCAGGCGTTTACGCACCATGCGTGAATGTCAATGCGCGCTACTGCTTGTTGTTTGTATTGCACTGGCTCCGTGTCGTCAAGCGTTAGCTCAATCAAAAACCGGAAAGTCTCCCCTCTGTACGCAGGAAAACGCGCTCGAGATGATTAAGCAGCAGGTCGCTTTTAAGAGGACGTTCAACGATTCAATCCGGCGCATCATGGTTCTTATTCGAGCAGCTGATCTATTGTGGCCCTATCAGCAGAATAAGGCACGCGCAGCGTTTCTTGAGGCCTTCGAACTCGCGACCGAAGCTGAAAATGGCCAGCGCCATCCTGGGATCGGGAAAAGAGAAGGCGGCGGACGTGTTGGAAGCGATCGATGAGATTATCGATTCAAAACTCCGCGCACATTTGCTCGAGTGGTTCTACTTTACCCGCGCCACAGCCGCTGAGCAGCACCTTGACGGACAAACTCCAGCGCGCCATGTCGACGCTTGCGGTAGCAGAGACGTGTTTGGGCCGCAGATTACACAGATAAACACAAGTCTGATCTGCGTAATCTGCGGCTAAAAATTTCCTACGGACGATTCATATTGCTGTTACTGTTTTTTGCACCACCGCTGTTGCCGCGTTCATTTCCGGGAAGCGCGCGCGCCATCGTGAGATGTTCCTGAAGCGTCGGCAGAGTTTTACTGGCGAATGCTTTCACATCCGGATCAGCACCTTTCGTGCTTTCCTTTTCGAATTCTGAAACATCTTTCTCGTGATCCTTCAACATCATCTTCGAGTAGGCGCGATCAAAGTCTGCTCCCGACATAGCTGAGAGCTTCGTCACATCCTGGCGATGTTTATCGTCGATCGTTGCCGGCAACGTGATCCCTTTGCTCGTCGCTAAAGACGTGAGCTCCGTGTTCGCTTTCCCATGATCGTCGACCATGCGCTGACCGAATTGTTTCACGGCCTCGCTCGTGCCTTTTTGTGCCGCGAGCTGACCGAGTTCAACTTCCATCAGGCCGCCCATTGCCGCGTCCATTACAAAGTCTCGGTCCTTCGAATTCATAGCACCAGCCATGCCTGTCTGTTCGCCAGTGGCGCTGGTGTTGCTTGAATTGCGATTGCTTCGGTTCGCGTTGCGATTCTGCGAGCTGGTGTTGCTACTGTTGCTGTTCTGATTTGAATTCTGCTCCTGACTCCTTATTCCTGCTTTCACGGCAATAGCCACGAGCCCGCACGCAAGCAACACGGTTAGAAACCAAATGTGTGCAGATTTGATTAACTGCTGATTGTTCATACATACCCTCCTTGTTTGAAGGCGGAATCATCCGCCGATCTTGTATTCAAAACTGTTAACCCACGCGACCACTACCGCGGACCCGCAGGCCCATCAATCTCGCGGGGAACGTTCCGAAGTCTTCCACTTCCCACGTGTTGCCATCGCGCAAACGAACATGCGCTGCTGGTATCAACATGCCTTCGTTTTCTCCACGGCCTACATACAACTCCGCGTAGCCGAACGGGTAGTTGGTCGAACGCGCTCCGCGGCGCAGTTCGCCAAATCGTATATCGCGTTGATAGATGACCGTTATCTTCGTCCGGCCATTTCCCTGGTTGTCAACCATTATCGCGTTCGCCGGCACACCCACACCGGTACCGATCTGAATTCGTCCCGCGTCCAGGCGCGACAGTTCTCGCAAGAGTTCGTCTTGGTTACCGGCAGCCAGCGCGGAGTTGAGTTGACGAACTTCGTCAGCGGTTGTAATGCGATTGATTCTCAGTGTGAATGGCAGGGAAGTTCCGGGTCGGCGGCCAGACATAAAGTAGACAGTACCCGTGATGGTGCGACCCGTTAAACCTTCTCCTTGCGCGAGTGCGTTCGTCCGCGGATAGTAGGCTGCGGCCCCCGAAAGCAACATCATTACGACTAGTATCAGCGGCGTTTTTCGTTTCATAGAGTCCCTCAGTTTAAGATAGCGCTCAGGCAGACGTCCGGTGACGTTCCGTGAACGCGCAGGGGAAATCCACACTTGTTCCAGGGGGAAGTACGTAGCGTACCAGTGTACAGTAGGCGAATCGGTGCGGTGGCGTACCTTTAAAAAGAACTCAAGAAGATTGTGACGTTTCCGACTAAATAATTAACTTTTCAGCAAGTTAACAACCACCCATATTAAGAAGATCGTGAACAACATGCTAAGCGTGCTGAAGAGGATATCGACGAACGCCCTAATCCGTCCCTCAGCTTTCCAGCGCGCATGCGTACGCCGCCGATACGAGGGCGAGAAAAGATAACGCCAACCAGCAAAGCCGTTAGCGATCCAATCGAAGATTTCCACGACATCCGCAGGCATGTTCTTTTTCTGGATGCCACGGGTTTATCCCGTGGAGTCCTCACGTTCGCAGCTAACAACGAACAAAAGCTCAATCAAGATACCATGGGCTTGCCCCCATGGCATTCACTAATGCCAACCCCTCCTCCACGCCACTCTCCCGTAGGTACTTCTTAACCTGTGGCGTGATGTTGATAAACGCACGCCGTCCCGGCACATTGAACCACAGTTCCTTACGATAGCTCTTCATTGGTGGACTCCCTGTTCCCGGCCAGATTAGCAACGATCTCATAGGAGCGGATGCGGGCGGGGTGATCGTAGAGACTGGTGGCGATCATTAGTTCGTCGACGTTCGTTAGTTTCACGAAGGCGTCTAACTCTCGGCGCACGGTCGCGGGGGAGCCGACGATGGAGTATTTCAGCATGTGCGAAGCATGGCGCTTCTCCATGGCGGTCCAGTAGTCGTCGATGTTGTCGATGGGGGCTTGCAGTTTGCCGCCGGCGCCGCGGACAAGATTGGTGAAGGACTGCTGGATGGTTGTGAACTGGCGACGCGCTTCTTCGTCCGTGTCGGCAGCGACGATGTTGACGCCTGCCATCGCGTACGGATGGTCCAGCTGTTTGGAAGGCTGGAATCTTCGACGGTAGATGTCGAGGGCAGGTAGAAGATCATCGGGCGCGAAGTGCGAGGCAAAGGCGTAAGGCAATCCGAGTGTCGCAGCGAGTTCGGCGCCGAAAGTACTGGAACCCAGGATCCAAACAGGAACATGAGTGCCTGCACCCGGTACCGCACGCACAGGCTGGCCTGGTTTAGCATCTCCGAGCAACAACATCAGCTCCAACACGTCTTCGGGAAAACTGTCGGCGCGCACATGCGATCGACGCAGCGCCTGCAACGTGCGTGAGTCTGTTCCCGGCGCGCGGCCCAGGCCCAAATCAATCCGCCCCGGATAAAGCGATTCGAGTGTGCCAAACTGTTCGGCAATCACGAGCGGTGAATGGTTCGGCAGCATAATACCACCTGAACCCACGCGAATCGTCGACGTGCCGCCAGCGAGATAACCAATCACGACGGATGTTGCAGCGCTCGCGATCGCAGTCATGTTGTGATGCTCGGCGACCCAGTAGCGCGTATAGCCAAACGTTTCCGCGTGCCGCACGAGGTCAAGGCTCTTCCGCAGCGCCTCACGCGGTGTTTCACCGAGAATGACCGGAACGAGATCGAGAATCGAGATGGGAACCATGCTTATTCAATTTAGCTTAATAAGTCTTTATTTCTAAAACGTGTCACAACAGAGCCGCAGATGGTGTTTAGCTTTTAGAACCGGCTCCAGGGAGGAAGAACTATGCGGACAATCGTTGTGATCGTGTTGCTGATGGCTTGTGGTGTTGCTCAGCAGATCTCTGCGCAGACGAGAGCGCAGGAATTGGCAACGGCTTTTAATAAGCACAAGCAGGTTACCAAGGAGAAGCACGGCGTTAGAATGGAGAAGTATAAGGACGTTCGGAGTGAACCGGCCGTCAAGCAGAACCTCGCAGATTACTCTGGCGCGTACGAAGTGTCAGAGCTGGGTTACGTGATCAACATTCAAGCCGGAAGTAACGGCAGCGTGCAGGCAGTCGGGAACGAGAAGGGACACACCTTCCGGCTGGAGAACGCGAGAATCGATGGCGCCTTACTTACCGCCTCTAAAGTTTACCAGGACGGAACAACGGAAAAGTTCGAAGGTGTTTTCCTGAATCGAACCGATCGTAACAGCCCGACTGATCAGGGCGTCACGATGTTTGGACTGGGCGTCGTTCTCAGCACGCCCTTCGAAACGAATGGTCTCACTTACGAGAAGCTGTTCTACACCTTGAAGCATTAACAAATAGATCCAACCACGAAGACA
>DATENQ010000113.1:0-8074 GCA_035275005.1 Pyrinomonadaceae bacterium
AACGGCGCGTTGACGCAGTGTGGACTCGGCACCAGCCAGATGCTGAATCAGGGCTGGTACGACAACGTGCTTGCCGTCGACCCGGCGGATCCCAACAAGGTTTGGGCAGGCGGTACCGATGTGTTCCGCTCAGACAACGGCGGTGTTAACTGGGGTGTTGCCTCGTACTGGTGGTTCCAGAATAACGGCACTCCACCAAACAACAACGTCAATGCGCAATTCGTTCACGCCGACAATCACGTCATCGCATTCCATCCAAACTATAACGGTACTACTAATCAAACGATGTTTGCCGGAAACGACGGCGGTCTTTTCAGGTCTGACAATGCGGCGACCGGCAACGTCGGCTATTCAAACGGAGCGACAGTCGGCGGCGGAACTATCACCCCCGCGAGTCCGATCTGCGGTGTTGCATTCGCACCGGGCGCGCCCTTCACTGTTCCCAATCCAGTGCTTTGGGGCTCATTGAATAACGGCTATGCAGTGACGCAGTTCTATCACGGCCTGCCATATCCAAACGGTCAAACCTACTTCGGCGGTACACAAGACAACGGCACGAATCGTGGCACCGACGTCGCTGGTCCAAACGCATGGGACCGCATCAACGGCGGCGACGGCGGATACGTTGCAGTAAATCCAGCCACTACCAACACGATATTTTTCGAGACGACCGGTCTTTCATTGCGCCGCTCGACTAATGGTGGCGCAAGCTCTCAGCTTGTTGTTAATGGAATCGCAGGCGATACATTTCCGTTCATCACGGTCTTCAGAATGGATCCGATAACACCGACGCGTTTGTGGATCGGTGGTCGTTTCATGTGGCGCACCGACAACAACGCCACGAATTGGATCAGGACGAGTAACGCGCAACAGACCGGCGGCTCAATCACCGCTATGGCGATCTCGCCCGCCAATTCCAACGTTGTCATTAACGGCGCCGCTTCAGGACAGCTTCGTCGTACAACGATTGGACTGACTGCCAACGCAGCAAGTGTTTTGAATACGGTCTGGCTGCAAACGTTCACGCCGCGCGGTAACGGTAACGGCACGATCTCGTGGGTCGAATACGATCCGTCGAACCCGTCGAACGTCTGGGCCACAATCTCGAACTTCAACGGCACGCCGAACGCACAGGGCACGAGCGCCGGTCACGTATTTAGAAGCACGGACGGAGGCGCGACGTGGATTCTCGCCGACGGTACGCAGACGCCCGGAAACGTGAATGCCATTCCAGACATTCCGGCGCACAGCGTCGTTATCGATCCGAACAACAGTCAACGCATCTACGTCGGCACGGATCTCGGAGTGTTCGTCTCGCTCGATAACGGTCAGAACTGGGCGCGTGAAACTACCGGCTTCTCGAATACGGTAGTGGAGTCGCTCTCGGCGGTGAACAACAACGGCGTGACGACCTTGTTCGCGTTTACGCACGGTCGCGGTGCTTTCAAAGTCACGATTCCGACGTCATGCGCAACCGTTTCGCCAACGAGCCTTTCTTTCTTCTCGCCGGGTAACACTGGCAACGTGACCGTGACAAAGAACTTGTCCGCCACGGCGCCGTGCGATTGGCAGGCGATGAGTAACAGCTCCTTTATCACGATCGATTCCGGAGCGAGTGGCAATGGAAACGGAACCGTCAACTTCACGGTCGCGCCGAATACAACCGGCGTGGCACGTGTAGGGACGCTCACCGTTGCCGGACGCAACGTAACGATCACTCAGGACGCGGGTCCGATTGTTAACGACGATACCGCAACCACAAACGAAGATACGCCCGTCGACATCAACGTGCTCGCCAACGACTCGGATTCTGATGGCGACTCATTGAATGTCGTTTCGGTAACGCAGGGAGCAAATGGAACCGTCTCGATCAATCAGGACAAGACCGTTCACTACGCACCCGCGCTGAACTTCTTCGGCAGCGACTCGTTTACCTATACCGTCGACGACGGACACGGCGGCACGGCGACAGCCAATGTCAACGTAACCGTCAACGCCGTCAACGACGCACCGGTGTTTACGATTAACTCGTTGTCACAAACGGTGCAGTATAGCGACCCGATCACAACGGTCACTGTGTCTGTCTCTGATGTTGACGACTCAACCGCGGACTTGAACCTGACCGTGCTCTCGTCGATACCGGCGGGATTGACGGTCACGCCGACCGGCCCCGGCTCGTTGACGATCTCCGGCAATCCGCTGGTAGTGGCGGGTGTTTATCCGATCAATCTCCAGGTGGTCCATCCGCACAACCCCACTACGAACGCAACAGTCACGATTACCGTCAACAAGGAAAAAGCAGAAACCTCGTACACTGGCGATATGGGCGTCGTCACTGCTGGTCCAACGGTAACCACGGCCACCGTGCGTCTCGGAGCACATCTCACGCAGGACGCGGATGGCGCTCCGGGTGACATCACCCTCGCGCGAGTGACGTTTGAGTTGTTCAGATCAAATAACATGAGCAACACGCCGGACATCACGATCGGCGGCGTGGCGGTTGACGCTAACGGCGATGCTTTAACCTTCCTGCCTGGTTTGACGGCGGACACGTACGTTGTGAAGGTCAAGATCGACGCAACCAACGGCTACTGGACCGCGGATCCTGTCGGCCTCGGCACGATCAACGTTGCCATCGGCACCAACGATACGCAGACAACCGGTGGGGGTTGGGTACCCGATTCCGAAAGTGCTAACGGTAAGGCTAACTTTGGCTTCACTGTTCGTAACGATAAGGGTAGCCCGAAGGGTAACTCCATCTTCATCTTCCGTGGCACGGATGGCTTCAACTACGTTGTGAAGAACAACAGTTGGGCAGGTGGGTTCCTGAACTTCTCAACCGAGCCGGGCACGAGCATCCTGAATCGCTCGTCGTTCAAGGGCAAGTGCGTGGTTCAGAAGATCGATCGGGCTACTGGTCTGGTGGTGGCGTCGTTCGGCAACTTCACGTTTATCGTGGACGCGCGCGACGGCGACTTGCTACTGCCACGCCAGGGTGACGCCTACGCTATCACCATACTCGACAACAACGGCGTGCTCTGGCGCCGTGTTGGCACCCCCAACGCGCTCCTCCCGCTCGGCGGCGGCAACGTGCTTGTGAAGGGCAATTAGTTTTTAGCCACGGATAACACGGATAACACGGATTAGTTTTATCTGTGTTATCCGTGTTCGTCTGTGGCTACTCATCTTTTAGTGGCTACTCATCTTTTATAAGCCAGCCCCAAAGCCCTACAAAAATCTCAAAAACTCCAGCGAAGCTTCCACAGATTACGCCGATCGTTTTTAGACTCTGTGTAGTCTGTGGATTGGTCAGACCGCCGTATAAAGATATTTCCGATTGGTAATAAATTGTCTTGACAGAGAGCAAACTACTGAGGCAGAATACGCGCCCTACACACGTCAAATCACTTTTGGTCATACCAATCAGTCTGAACCGAGCCGGCGAGCGTGAGTTTTAGCCGTCGCAACGATGGAGAAAAACCTATGACTACAGCGAACCCGAACGGACGAGTTTTTTGGGCTGGTTTGCTCCTGCTTCTCGCAGCCTTCACTGCAACCGCCCAGGAGTTTAGAGGATCACTCGCGGGAAAAATCGCCGATCCAAACGGCGCCGTCGTTCCCGGCAGCAAAGTAGAAATCAAAAACGTCGAAACCGGCATCGTCAACACGACGACCACCGGCGAAGATGGTACCTATAGCTTCGCGTTGCTGCCGCCCGGCAAGTATCAACTCACCGTCACCAGGGAAAACTTCAATACCGCCGTTCGCGACGGCATTCAGGTTCGCGTGGCTGACAGGTTGACGCTCGACGTGCAGTTGGAAATTGGTGTGACTGCCATGGTGACCACAGTGGCTTCGTCGCTCACGCTCGACACCGGCACCGTCAGCACAGGAACCGTCGTCACCGGTAAACAGATCAGCGAGCTGCCGCTCACCGAAGGCACCGCCTATCAACTGGCGACGCTCGCTCCCGGCATCGCCTACACCGGCAATCCGCTCTTTACTGGACCAACGTCGAACGGCAACCTCGCGGCCTTTCGATCGAACGGCGCTACCGGCGCCAACCAGATCACACTCGACGGATCGCCGAACTACGCCTTTGACGGCGGCGTCGGCTTCTCTCCTCCGTCCGACGCGGTGCAGGAATTCAAGGTACAAACAAACGCCTTCGACGCGCAGCAGGGTTACTCCGCCGGAGCGACTGTGAACGTCGCCGTGAAGAGTGGCGCCAACGACATCCACGGCTCGGGGTGGTACTTCAACCGCGATCGCAGTCGCACTGCAAACAACTTCTTCGGCAACGCCAGCAATCAGTCGCGGCCCATCAGGACCTATCATCGCTTCGGTGGTGTTGTGAGTGGACCACTCACGCTCCCAAAAGTTTACGACGGCCGCGACCGTACATTTTTCCTCGTTTCGTACGAACGCCTGAAAGACAACGTCGCCGAACCGCAGCTCTTTACAGTCCCCACCGAAGCAATGCGACGCGGCGACTTCTCGGCGCTCATCGTCAACCGCAGCAACATCGCCGCTGCTGCAAACACAGTGATCTTTAATCCGTTCTCCGGCACGCAGAGCGGCAACAACGTCGTGCGCCAATCGTTTAATTGCCCGACATCGGGCGCGCTGCCGGCAAACTCAACCTGTAACATCATTCCCTCGAATCTAATCAATCCGGTAGCCGCGAACCTGATCAAGTTCTATCCGCTGCCGAACATCGCCGGAGTCGGCAACGGCACCCAGAACAACTTCTTCTCGAATCAACTACGCCATCAGAATTATCGCGGGTGGTTGACGCGTATCGATCATCGCATCAGTGAAAACCAGTCGATTTTCGGCAAGTACTATCACAGCTTCAATCCGGAAGATCGTCAGGACTGGGCGGGTGAGGTAAACGGTTTTCCAATCACGCGTGGCTTTGAGTATCGCACCAACGACGGCGGCAACATCGATTACACCAACTCGCTGAACTCGAACCTGGTCTTCGATATTCGCGTCAGCCTGAACCGGTTTGTGCAGGAACGCCGCCCGGCCGAGCTCTTCGATCCGGCGACGCTCGGTTTTGGTGCCGCTTCTCTGCAGGCCATGCGCGGCTATCAGTATTTCCCTCGCATCATGATTCGTAACCTCGACGCCACGCGGCCCATTCGCTCAACACTCGGCTCCACGCGATCCGACTGGAACGAGGGTCGTATACGTCCGTTCTACAATGGCTCGGTACAACCGACCATTACGCAAACCGTCAGTAATCACACGTTGAAGTATGGCTACGACCTGCGCATCCTGCGCGAGAACTTCAGCACCGACGCTTACAAAGGCGGCCAGTTCTTTTTCGACGGCGTCTTCACGTCGCCGGCGTCCAATTCTTCGACAACGCTGAGAAATGCTTTTGGTCGCGACGTGGCCGCGTTCCTGCTCGGCATTCCGACCACGGGTTCAGGCGGAAACGCGAGCCAGATCGATAATTCGATCAACTACTCGGTCCAATCGGTCTATCACGGCATGTTCTTTCAGGACGACTGGCGCGTCTCTCGAAAACTGACATTCAATCTCGGTCTTCGTTACGACATCGAGCAGGGGTTAACGGAACGTTACAATCGCATTCTTCGTGACTTCGATCTCACGACGCCGAGTCCGATTGAAACGCAAGTGCGCGCCGCCTACACCACTTCTTTCAACGCGAACCCGTCGAACTTCGTGGTCGCGCCGAGCGACTTTCACGTGCTCGGCGGTTACACGTTTGCCAATGAAGATAACCGGAATGTTTGGACGGCCGATCTCAGTAACTTCCAACCGCGCATTGGCCTTTCATATCAGTTGAATGAAAAGACGGTTGTGCGCGCCGGTTTTGGAATTTTCATGGCGCCTTTCATGATCGAAACACCGCAACAGATTGGCTTCGCAGGCAGCACCCCATTTGTTCCATCGAATAATAACGGTCTCACGTTTGTGGCAACGTTGACGAATCCATTCCCGACCGGATTGAGTGGCGTTCAACCTTCTTTCGGATCGAGTCTCGGATTGCTAACGGGACTCGGCGCGGACGTCGCCGCAGACACGGCGCCGATCATCGGCCTGGAGCGCAAAAACTCGAAGTTCGCGCGCTTCGTGTTTGGTATTCAACGCGAGTTGCCGGGCCAGATCGTTGTTGAAGCAAACTTCATTCACGCGAATGGCTACGATCTCGCTGTTAGCAGGAACGTGAATTTCGTGCCGCGGCAATTCCTCGGCGACAACCCGACCACCGATGCAGCGGCAAACACTTTTCTTTCAGTGAACATTCCAAACCCGTTCAGGAATCTCGTTCCGGGCGGCAGTGCATTAAATACGGCGCAGAACATTACGCGCAGCCAATCGTTGCTCCCGTTTCCGCAGTTCAACAATCTCTGGACTCAGGAGTACAACGGCACCAATCGTTACAACTCGCTCCAGTTGCAAATCGACAAGCGTTTCGCAACCGGTGTCACGTTGACATCGACTTACACCTGGTCGAATCTTCGCGAGAGTATCAACTACCTGAATCCGAGTGACACCGAATTGGAGGATCGCATCTCCCCATTCGATCGTACGCATCGCTTTACGTTCGCGGGCGTCTTCGAGCTGCCGGTCGGTCGTGGGCGAGCCGTGGGCAACAACATGAATCGCATCCTTGATGCATTCATCGGCGGCTGGCAGTTGAATGGAACTTACGAGTGGCAGAGTGGCGAACCGTTCTTACTGAGTGGTAACAATCTCTACTTCCCTGGTGATGTGTCGACGATCGTGAGTCGTCTCGGCGATGGCGACGGTCAGGGTGGGAAGTTTGGCATCGATCGATCGGCGATCGACGCGCCTGGTCTCGTGACGCTAACCGCGTCCGGCCTACGCAACGTACCAACAACGCTCGAGAGCTTGCGCAACCAGCCATACTCGGTTGCGAATCTCGGGCTCACGAAGAATTTCAAAATGGGTGAGGGACGCCGGTTACAGCTTCGTGCTGAAGCACTGAATGCGTTCAATCATCCATACTTCGGAGCGGGCATGGGTCTGAATCCGGGGACCGCGGCGGCGCCGAATGCGGCGTTTGGTCTGGTGACGACGCAGCGCAACAACCCGCGCGATATTCAGTTCGGCGCGAAGTTTGTTTTTTAGGCCACGAAGAGGCACAAAAGCACATAAAATGCGGTTTATTCTTTCGCAAATTCTGTTGTGCTTCTTGTGCCTCTCTGCTGTTCAGGCACGCTCGCGCCACATCATCGTGGCCGCTGATGGATCAGGTGATTTCAAAACTGTCCAGGCAGCGGTGGACCACGTTCCTGATGACAATAATCAACCAATCACCATTCAAATTAGGCCCGGCGTTTACAAGGGACAGGTACGAGTGAGCGCCGGGAAACGCTATCTCACATTTCGCGGCGAAGATCCGAAGAAGACAGTTCTTACTTTTCGCATCAGTGCGCAGGAGGCGGGGAATACGAGACTCGCGTTCAGCACTTACGTTAACGCTGATGACTTTCGGGCAGAAAATCTGACGTTTGAGAATTCTTTCGGGACAGGTTCTCAGGCGGTGGCGCTGTTTGTCGATGCTGACCGCGCGTCATTTGAGAACTGTCGCTTTCTTGGTTGGCAGGATACGTTGTTTGTTAACGGCAATCGTCACTTCTTCAAAGACTGCTACATCGAGGGCCATGTCGATTTCATCTTTGGAACTGCGTCGGCGGTGTTTGAGAACTGCACGATTCACAGCAAGGTTAAGGGTTACGTGACTGCGCATTATCGCACCAGCAACGAAGAGAACACGGGTTTCGTTTTTAATCGTTGTCGTTTGACGGGGGAAGTCGCAGGCGTGTATCTCGGCAGGCCATGGCGCCCGTACGCGCGCGTTGTTTTTATCGAGAGTTGGCTCGATTCGCACATCCAGCCGGAAGGTTGGGACAACTGGCGAGATCCGGCGCGAGAGAAGACAGCGTGGTTTGCCGAATACAAGTCGAAAGGGCCGGGTGCTAATCCGAAGGCGCGTGTGGCGTGGTCGAGACAACTGACAACTGCGGAAGCTTTGGAATTTTCACGCCGGCGATTCTTTAGCGGCGCCGTT
>DATENQ010000114.1:0-6882 GCA_035275005.1 Pyrinomonadaceae bacterium
ACATCTCTTTCTTCTGCTCCTCTTCTCAGAATCCGCTTTTGGTCCCGGTCAGCGAGCAGATCATAGCACAGTGTTTCACACTTGCAACAGTAATTTTCGCCTGGAGGGTGAGGTTTTTTTCGACCCTCGTGAGGTTGTGCGTCATATTTCGACGCGAACTGTAACAGGATTTTCAGGATTCCCCAAGCCCAATTTTAGAGTTCAGAGTTCAGCCTTTAGGCTGCTGTTTCGAGCGTGCAAGCTAAAAGCTTGAACTCTAAACGAAGTCCATCACGAATTTGTTGATTTGCTCCACGAGCTCAGGCGAGCCCGCGAGACGTTCCATCTCCGCAACGATGGCCGAGCCCACCACGACCGCATCAGCATAACGATGCACGCCGGCGACTTGCTCCGCGTTCGAAATTCCAAACCCTACCGCGATCGGAAGATCTGAAAACTGTCGCATGCGATTTACAAGTCTTTCAGCTTCGACGCTCACGGCGTTCCGAGTCCCGGTGACGCCTGCTCGAGAAACAGCGTAGATAAACCCGCTCGCTCGTTCGGCAACCAATTTGAGTCGCTCGTCAGTTGAAGTCGGTGCGATCAAAAAGATCATGTCCAATCCTTGAGCGTGCAACTCCGTTTCAAATTCACCAGCCTCTTCCGGTGTGAGATCGGTAACCAGAACACCGTCGAGCCCGGCGTCTTTGACTGCTTGCGCGACGCGCTTCAAACCAAACTGGAGCAGCGGATTGTAATAGCTGAAAAGAATGGTCGGAACGCCCGCGCGTTTTTGAGCGCGGGCAGCAGTATCAAGAAGGTCCTGCAAACCAAAACTGTTTTTCAGAGCACGTTCGGACGCGCGCTGAATTACAGGGCCGTCCGCCATCGGATCGCTGAACGGCACGCCCAGTTCAATCAATGTTGCGCTCTGAGCGAGTTTGACCAGGAGCTCTTCGGTAGTGGCGAGATCAGGATCACCGGCGGTGATATACGGGATGAAACCTTTCTTCCCCTGCTGCTTCAAGCTTTTGAAAACGTCTGCTATTCGTCCCACGCTTTATAACTCCAACGCTTCGCGCACGGAGTTAACGTCTTTATCTCCGCGTCCCGAAAGATTAACGATGAGAAGTTGATCTCGTCGCATATCGCGCGCAGTTTTTATCGCTTGTGCCACAGCGTGGGCCGACTCGAGCGCGGGAATGATTCCTTCCAGACGTGACAGAAGTTGAAACGCTTCCAGTGCATCGCTGTCAGAAACGGAGACGTACTCGACGCGACCGGCATCGTGCAGAAATGCGTGTTCGGGTCCGATTGAGGGATAATCGAGTCCTGCGGAGATCGAGTGGGTCGCGGCGACCTGGCCGTTGTCGTCCTGCAAAACGTAGCTCATCGTTCCCTGCAACACGCCCGGACGTCCACCGCCGCCACTGTTGAAACGCGCGGCGTGTTGGCCCAACTCGTTGCCGGAGCCGCCTGCTTCGACGCCAATCATCCTGATCGTGGCATCAGCGAGAAACGGATGGAATAAACCAATCGAATTCGAGCCGCCGCCGACGCAGGCGATCAGAGCATCAGGCAAGCGGCCTTCCTGCTCGAGGATCTGCGTGCGCGCCTCGCGGCCGATCACGCTTTGATAGTCTCGCACCATGAGCGGATAAGGATGTGGACCAAGCGCGCTGCCCAGCAGGTAATAGGTGTCGGCAACGTTTGTGACCCAGTCACGCAGCGCTTCGTTGATCGCATCTTTCAAGGTACGCGAGCCGGCGTTAACTTCGCGCACTTCCGCGCCGAGCAGTTGCATGCGAAAAACATTTAACTCCTGGCGGCGCATGTCTTCCGCGCCCATGTAGACCACGCAATTCAGTCCGAACAACGCGCACACGGTGGCGGTCGCGACACCGTGTTGGCCGGCGCCGGTTTCGGCGACGATACGCTGCTTGTTCATGCGTCGCGCGAGCAGCACCTGGCCGATGGTGTTATTGATTTTGTGCGCGCCGGTGTGGAGGAGATCTTCGCGCTTGAGATAGATGGTGGCGCCGCCGCAGTGGTCAGTCAGCCGCACGGCGTGAAAGAGCGGCGTGGGCCGGCCGGCGTAGTTCTGCAATAGATCTTTGAGCTCTGACTGGAATGATTGATCGTCTCTGCTCGCGAGGTAAGCCGCCGTCAACTCCTCTAGCGGAGCCATCAAAGTCTCCGGCACAAACCGGCCGCCGTACTTTCCCCAGTGACCAAGCGAATCAGGTTGTGGAATTGAGGAGGCCATTAATTCACTCCCGGTAACTTTTCCTGCAATGGTGGCGCGACTGAAACTCGATCGCGACCGGCGTTCTTGGAAACGTAGAGCGCGCCGTCGCTGGCGGAGTAAAGCATCCGCTCGGAAGTCGCGTTCTCCGGGCATCCCGCGACGCCGATACTCACCGTCACCGCGCCAACACCCTCGACACGTTTTCCACCCAGCACCGATCTCAATCGCTCGGCAGCCGCGACTGCGCGTTGAAGATCGACACCAGCAAGTAACATCGCAAACTCTTCACCACCCAGTCGCGCAGCGGTGTCGTTATCGCGCGAGACTTCTTTCAACGTTTGCGCGATCTGGCGAATCACCATGTCGCCGACCGGATGTCCAAACTTATCGTTCACTGCCTTGAGATGATCTATATCCAACATCAGCAACGCGCACGGCACGCGGTAACGACGCCAGCGCTCAACCTCACGCGCAAGCGCGACACGAAACCGGCGTCGATTCGCCAGACCCGTGAGCGAATCCAAGTCCGCGTCCGCGCGCAACTGATCGATCTTCTGTCGCAGCAACACGAGCTGCTGCGTTCTTTCAATCAACAGAGCGAGCTCAGCAGGCAGCGTAAAGTAATCAAACGCGCCCCCGACGATTGCGCCAAGACGCAGGGGCACCGAAGAAGGTTCGGAGCCCGCGAGGATAAGCGGAATTCCATCCTCAGATTGCGCCAGCATCTTCGCCAGTTCCTGGATTCGCAAGCCACGCGTCGCAGTGTGGGCTACAACGAGATGCGGCCGCGTTCGGGTCATGGACACCATGGCGGCAGCGCCGTTTGAGACGCCAAAAACGTCGATTCCACGCTCGGAAAGCGTGTCGATGAAATGTGGCTGTTTGTCGCCGGCGATCAATAACACACGACCGCGCGCGCGCTCAGAAGGTTTGGTAATCGGGTCTTTTTCGGGCCTGGGAGTCATAGTCAGACCTTGAGAGGTCAACGATTGAAACAAAGTTGTTTGGGGAGGACAATCTGAAATTATTAGGTTTAGGGGCAATGTCTAGAATACTCCGCGACTGTAGGGAAACGTCAAGGGTTCATGCCCCGCACCGTCTCCACAAAAGCGCGCATACGCCCGTGATTCTTGGTTCCGGGGCTGTTTTCCAGTGAACTACAAGCGTCCACCGCGTAGGGACGCACCCTGTTAATCGCTTCTTCGACATTCTCCGGCGACAGGCCACCGGCGAGATACAGTTTCGGGACAATTTGGCTGACTTGACGGGCAATCGACCAGTCAAATACGCGGCCCGTGCCGCCGCGTAAACGGTTGTCTCGGGTGTCGAGCATGATGGCATCTACCTGATAGGACTCGGCCAGTTTTGGGTCGAAGCTGTCTGAGACGGCGAGGGTTTTTATCACTTTGGTGTTAGCGGCGAGTTCGCGACAGTAGTCCGGCGATTCGTCACCGTGTAGTTGCACTGCTTTTAAGGTAGCTTCGTTTGCGATGCTCATGACGTCCTCCTCGTTGACGAAGACGCCAACGGTAAGCACGGAAGCAGGAAGCTGCTCGATGATCTCGCGTGCGGCATGCGGAGCGATGTAGCGCGAACTTGGCTTGTAGAAATTGAAGCCGAGCGCATCGGCGCCAGCCGCAACGGCAGCCAGTGCGTCATTGAGATTGGTGATGCCGCAGATCTTAATGAATGTCATTTCAGCGACGGGCGGCCACGGAGTGCCGCCCCTACAAAATTGCGTAATGTGTCTTCAGGGCTGTCGGCGCGCATTAATGTTTCACCGATTAAGAAACCGTGGTAACCGGCTTCGCGCAAACGCCGGAGATCGTCCGGACCACGCAAGCCACTTTCGCTGATCAGCAAAGCTTCCGGCGGCGCTTCGCGCGCAAGCGACAGCGACGTGTTGAGGGACACTTCGAAGGTGCGGAGGTCTCGATTATTCACGCCGATTAATGTCGCGCCGGAGGTAACCGCTCTTTTCATTTCTTCGCTGGTATGAACTTCCACGAGAGCGTCCATCCCCAACTCGTCTTCAGCAACTCGTCTGAGCCGTGATAACGTCTCGTCATCCAGCGCGGCGACTATCAAAAGGATCGCATTCGCCCCAGCGGCAGCTGATTCGTGAACCTGGTATTCGTCGAACACGAAGTCCTTTCGCAGCACCGGCAGATCAACTGTTGACTTCACAGTTCTCAAATCATCAAGTGAGCCATCAAAGTAATCTTCTTCAGTCAAAACCGAAATTCCAACCGCTCCACCAACCTCATAGCTCTTTACGATCTGCGACAGATCCGCGTCCGCACGAATCACTCCTTTCGATGGCGAACGACGCTTGAACTCGGCGATAATATTGATTCCCTCCGCGCGCAGAGCCGCACGCAGCGCATGGGGTTTCGAAGCACGCCGCACCTCAGTAAGCGGAAAGTGTTCTTTCGCCTCCTCAACGCGCTGCCGCTTTTTAGCAATTATTTCCGAAAGTACATTCATTGCCGGAAAAATTTTCACTTTGCGCCTTTGCGTGAAAATTAGACTGTCGCATCAATCAAAAGCTCTAACTTCTGCTGCGCCGCGCCACTATCAATCGCCTCTGCCGCGATCCTCGCACCGTCACGCAAATCTTTCGCAGCCTCGCCGACGAAAAGCGCCGCCGCCGCATTCATGATCACCAACGCTCTCGCCTCATCTTTACGTTCCCCCGCCAGCACCGCGCTCACTATCTCCGCATTCGCATCCGTGTCGCCACCACGCAAGTGATTAAGCTCTCGAGTTTCAAATCCAAAGTCCTCCGGCCCGATCTGAAAAGTCCGCACACGTCCATTTACAGCCTCCGCGACGTGAGTCTTTCCCGCGAGCGTGATCTCATCCAACCCATCATCTCCATGGACCACCCAGGCGCGCTCGGTGCCGAGCGCCGCCAGCACTTCGGCCAGCTTGTCAGCCAGATCCTTTCGCCACACACCGATAATCTGTCTCGGCGCGCCTGCCGGATTGCTCAACGGCCCGAGCAGATTAAACGTCGTGTGAATGCCGAGCTGGCGACGAATACCCGCAACTCTCGCAGTCGCACCGTGATAGAGCGGTGCAAACATGAAACAGATCCCGATATTGTTGAGCGCGTCCTCAGAAGCCAGCGGTATCGCTGAAACATTCACACCCAGTGCCGTCAGCAGATCGGCGCTGCCTGACTTACTACTCGCGGCGCGATTGCCATGTTTTGCGACCGGCAAACCCGCGCCCGCAATCACGAACGCTGCGGCAGTCGAAATATTGAAAGTCTTTGCGCGACTCGATCCGGTTCCGGCCGTGTCGATATAACAATCGTGCTTACAAATGAGTCTAACTGCTCGCGAGCGCAGCCCTTCAGCCATTCCCGTCAACTCTTCAACCGTCTCACCCTTCGACGCCAGCGCCACCAACGCTCCCGAGATTTGTGCGTCCGTCGCTTCGGCGTCGAGTAGAGCCTCCAACAACTCAAACGCTTCTTCGCGATTCAAATCTTCACGACGAACCAACCGCGCCAAAAAATGATTTAACTGAGCGGGCATAGCCATTAAAGTTTCAGGAAGTTGGCGAGCAGTTGCTTGCCCTCGGAAGTCAGGATCGATTCGGGATGAAACTGAACGCCTTCCACTTTCAATTCCCGATGACGCAAACCCATGATGATGTCTTCTGCCGTGCGAGCTGAGATCTCAAGACTATCCGGCATCGATTCCTTCTCAACGATGAGCGAATGATAACGCCCGGCGAGAAAGGGATCGGTCACCCCGGCAAAGATCGTCTTGCCATCATGCGAAACTCTCGACGCTTTGCCGTGCATCAACTCGGGCGCACGAATCACCTTCCCTCCAAACGCCTGCCCGATCGCCTGATGGCCCAGGCACACGCCGAGCACAGGAATCTTTCCTGAGAAGTGTGCGATCACGTCGAGAGTGATTCCGGCATCGTCCGGTGTTCCCGGACCAGGTGAAATGACGATTCGCTCCGGCCGCAAACTGTTTTCAATCTCGTCAATCGTGACACGATTGTTGCGACGCACCTCAACCGTCTGTCCCAGCTCGCCAAGATACTGGACGAGGTTGTAAGTAAACGAATCGTAGTTGTCGATTACTAAAAGCATCTATTTTTTACACGGACTGACTATCGCGCGATTGATCTTCACCGGCTTCTCCGGTTTCTCGCCCTCGGTGGGCGCCTGGTTGATCGCGTCCACGACTTCCATTCCCTTCGTCACTGTGCCGAACGCTGCAAACTTACTATCGAGATGCGGCCCTGGACCAACGAGGATGAAGAAGTGCGTCGTGGCGCTGTTTGGCTCGTCGGTGCGCGCCATCGAAACAATCCCGCGCACGTGCTTTACCAGCCCCGGCTCATCGGGAATCCTGTGCGTCATTCGCCGGGCTAGCTCCGCGCTCCACTTCTCGCTCGTCTGAAGATTCCCGCCCTGAATCACAAACCCTTTCACCACGCGACTAAACGTCGTCGTATCAAACGCGCCTATCGCCGAGAGATTCAGAAAGTTTCTGACCGACTCCGGCGCATTCTCAGGCATCATCGCTATCTCAATAGCACCCAACTCCGTCTCTAACGTCACACACTGCCCAGCCAGCTTCTCGAGCGACGCACCATCAAACGGCTCTGCCGCTTGCGGCGCCTCA
>DATENQ010000115.1:0-6788 GCA_035275005.1 Pyrinomonadaceae bacterium
GCGAATTATCAGGCGCAGAGGATTGCTTTCATGAAGCGATCAAAGTTGCGCGAAGGCAAAAAGCAAAGTCGTGGGAATTGCGCGCGTCGATGAGTCTTGCTCGACTCTACAAGGAACGAGGCAAAGCGGGACTTGCATTTACTCTGCTCTCAGAAATCTACAACAGCTTCACTGAGGGCTTCGATACGAAAGATTTGCTGGAGGCGAAGGCGCTGCTCGACGAGTTATCGAAATCCGGCGTTACGGTTTTCTGAAGATCGCGTCGTCGATCGCGATATTGTTTTCCAGTTTCTCTACTTGCACTGTGAAGTTGAACGACTCAAACGCAAAGCGAACTTTATGCGGGACCTTGAGTCCATCAACGTCTTTGTAATCGTCCAAATGAACTTTCACGAAAACTGTGCCGCGGTTCTTTTGCTTGCGAGCCATGTCCCAGCGCACAAGCAGACCATTCTCAACGTCGAAGAACAGTTTTTCAGCGGGTCCCCTGGCCGGCTTGCCTTCAATCACACGCATTTCGCGACCGTCTAACCGCGCGTTGTACTCCAATTTCATACTGTCGAAGAGACTCTTGATTCTTCCCGCGCTGAAGACTTCCGCGTCTCGCTCCATTTCGGCGATCTCTTCTTCAGCGTTTGAGTCACTGAAAGTGCCGGCAGGCGTCTGCACCCAACGCGTCTCGCCATCAAAACCTTTTTTGAGTGTTCCGAAGCGCGGAAACTCGAGCACGGTGAGCGTCTTGTCCGGCTCCTTTCGCCAGCCGGCGATGGTTCCATTCATTCCGGCCACCTGAAAGCTTCCTTCCATTTTATAGGTCTTAATGGCGTCGATCGCTTCCCTGCCGCCAAGCGCCTCTTCGTAACGTTTCAGTATCTGATCGATGGTGGCCTGCTCATCCGGCGGGCGAGCTGCCGGCTGAGATCTCGAAGAGCCCAGACGAGCACACGAGAGCTGTGTTGTTATTACGATAATCGTCAGCGGTGTTAGAAGTTTGCGAAAACTCATGGGCTTGGATCCGAATGACGAGGTTTGGGATCTGGGAAGCGGTAATGCGACCGTGGAACCGGTCTGACTCACATAGAATAGCGTGTCGCACGCGCGCGCGTCACTATTATTTTGGAATGTTGATGGATCAGATAACGAGAATAGGGTTGTATGCCTCAAATATGCAGGCGGAAAACTATTAAGGCAAACGCCGTGATGATACCGACGAATAGAAGGACAAAGGCGATATCCAGATTGCGTTGTTTCGTTTCAAGCAGCGATGCGGCCTTTTGTTTGATATCGCTGGGTGAGTGAAGGTTTACGGCAAGCAGTTCTGTCTTCAAGACCTGCAGACTGCAATACAAAGCGGCAACCCAGATGATGATCGGTACAACAAACAGTGCTTTGTTGTAGATATCCATGTTCTCAGGGATGAACTTCGCAAAGCCAAGGATAGCCAGGTAAACCGTCATTAACATTCCCAGCGCCTTAATCAACTCGCTGGCGGCGGTGCGGAGCGCAGGCACCGAGTCTTCGATCATCTTCGCGCCGTGGGCCAGCCACAGATCGTCGTCCGGGTGGGAAGCTGGGCTGTCGTAGATCTTTTCCGGTTCGGCTTTCATGAGTGCCTTGATTGACGCGCTTGTTCAATCATGGATCGCGTTAAGATCACTCGGCCATCCGTGCATGCGTTACAGTGAAGGACGATGCGATCAGGAACGGAGGGTGTGGAGAATGCACTATCTCTCGCAACTGGTTGCTCGCTTAGGGCCTCATCCAGATCGACTTCGTTGACGTGCCGACCTGGACCATTACAACGAATTTTAATTATCTCCGCCAATTCTTGTCCTTTCTATTTCAACCAATCAGGCACGTCCGTTTCGGTTGCGTTCCTCCAGGCTGCATAGAAGCCTTCTTCGCCCCATTTGCTACGTAGAGTTTTGAGATACCTCATTACGACTCTTGTACTGGGCGATTCTAGTTCTGAAAACGTGATCAAAGCTGGCAACAGATGATCGAAGGCCTCAACATAACGTCCAATTTCAGTCAACACATCGCCGATCTGACCGAGGGAGTTGGCCGCGCCCTCGCGATCACTTAATTCTTCTTTTATTTTGAGAGAACGCTCGTAATAATCCAACGCTTGCGCATAGTCGCCGCGTAGCTGTTGAAGGACTCCGAATTGATGCAACGAACTGGCCACGCCCTCGCGATTGCCCAATTCTTCTTCTATTTTGAAGGAACGCTCGTAATAATCCAACGCTTGTTCATAGTCGCCGCGCTTCTGCTGAATCCGTCCGATTTCGTGCAACGAACTGGCCACGCCTTCGCGATTGCCCAGTTCTTCTTCTATTTTGAGAGAACGCTCGTAATAATCCAACGCTTGCTCATAGTCGCCGCCCTCAAGCTGAATGATCCCGATTTGATGCAGCGACTTGGCCACGCCCACCCGATCACCTAGTTCTTCTTTAATTTTGAGCGAACGCTCGTAATAATCCAATGCTTGCTTATAGTCTCCGCGTGACTGGAGTAGATACCCTAAATTATGCAACACAAGTGCGGTGATATATGGATCTAGTACGTCCAGCAAACGTCGATGCTGGCTGTCGAGGTAATGCACGAATCCCCAGCGATACAGGAGTTCGGTGGCCCCAATCAACAAGGACGCCGCATCCTGAAAGCTCTCGATCTCCATGAGCAGCTCAAACGCTTCCATTTCGGACCACACCGCCGCCGGAGATTTCTCGTCCTTTTCGATGAGCTTCGTCTGGTTTGTATAGTAAACGGCCGCATCGCGTACCCTCTCGTGCCAAACCAAATCTACAAGTTTATTGCGGCAGAAGTCTCTAACCAAAGCGTGCACTGAGAGCCGTGTAACCTCACCATTATCTTGGATTGAGGTAAGCATGCCCCACTCAAACAGTTCTCGCAGCGGCTGGTCCAAATTGTTCGCTTGACGCTGTTCGGGAAGCGCATTGTGAACCATAGCTGAGAACGTGACATCATCGAGCTCGGCAAAGTCGGCAGTTTTGCTCTTTATCTCTTTCAAAACCTCAGGAGGAATCGAGACTCTTTCACCCAGCACCCACTCTGCTGCGTCGTAAGGAACCGACTGCCGAAACGCTGCCAGTCCATTAAGAAGTCGCTGTCCACGATCAGAGAGTTGCGCGTAATTGAGTTCAATAATCAGAAACTTGCGCAATTCACCATGAATCTCTTTTGCGTCCGCTAACACCTGATCCAGCGGCCGATGTTGGCAGTGCCGATCAAGCGTAATAAGCGCGTAAGGATGACCACCAAAAACTGCAACGACCTGAGCTTTTCCTCATGCGACGCTTCGCGGAGTCGGGGCAGTTTTTGCATTAAACTGAGCGCCTCAGGCCGGCTCAAATCTTGCAGGTGTAATGATTCGATGGTGCCCAATCGGCGTTCATCAAGATCAAACCAATAACGGCTGGTAAAGAGAAAATGACTTCGTGTCGCAGTCGCTTTGACCAGCGTTGCGATGAAAGTACGCAGACCTTCGTCTCGTATTCGAAAGCTATCGGCAGCTCGTTCGAGCTGAGTTTCGAAGTTGTCGAAAATCAAGAGCAGTGACCACTGCGAGACGAGTTGTGACAGGTAATTCGCGAGCACATCCGGCTTGAGTCCACGGAAGAGGAGTTTCTCCAGCGCCGTGACGCCCAGAGCTTCAAAGTAGTTATGAAGCTCGATCATGATTGTTTCGGGCGCGAGCGTTCCACTCGAACAATCAAACGTGTAAACGCCCTGAAAACGTGGCCGCAGACGTTTGGCAATCTGACTGATGAGTGCAGTCTTGCCGACGCCGCCTATGCCGTGGACGATCACGGCGCGCTGATTGCGATGGAGAATCGCGTCGCGAACCTGGCGGTACTCGCTGCGCCGCCCATAAAAGGCATGACTCAACTGGGCCAACGGAAGAAAGAAACCAAGATCTAACTCCGGTGTCCCTACCGTTGGACTATGCGTATCCTGCGTGGTTTGTAGACAATCACCATTTGCCACAAGCAGCACTGGCGCTAACGCGTCCGCCTTCAAGTAGAAATCATCGCTTAGCATCAGTGTCCGGCGCGCCGCATGAATAGCCAATTCCACCGGACGACCTGCTGCGATTCTCGAATAGAAAACCTCAGCGAACTTTAGGCCAGCCTTATCGGAAATCGAGAACTGCATTGCTATGACCGCTGGGATCCCGCGCCGCAATAGGCCACGCGCCATGTCACGCAAACCGGCGATCTCGAGAGTGCGCGCCGTCTGACAACCTGAAAGAACAACCAGGCGCAGGGAGCGCTCGCCGCGCTGAAGAGAATGCATCACCTCAGGCACAGATGTAGGACGACTATTGCCACGTGCGTCTTCGAGCAACAATCCGCCGCCGGCCGCAGGCGATATGCCGTGCCCACTGAAGTGAAGGATTTGATAGGGCGTCTCTAAACTTGATTCCAGAATTTCAAGCTTCGCTTCTTCTTCGAAATCAGCCCGCAATCTTCCCTGTCCGGACGGATCGTTAATGGCCTCGAGCAGAATCTCCTGTTCGCGTTCCATCTGAAGACGAGAATGATCAGGCAGATCAAGCGGACTCGAAATAAGCGCCAGCATTCGCAAAGGCGCCGGCACTGCCGGCAGCACACTCAACGGTTGGACATCACGCGGCAAACGAGAAACGGTGCTTCTTGCGCCGGTGGCGATAAAGTCTTCGCCATCGAACAAAGTTTCCCAGGGGATTGATTCCAGTTCGCTTGCGTCGGAAGCGATGCGAATACATAGCACCGAGAATTCACTGGCTTCCTTGTGCTCAGACCAAACGCGCGCAACGTCAGCGGTGAAGACCTTTTGATAAAGTCGGGAACCAAATGCCGTTATGCGATCCAGACGTGCCGCCGGATCTTTGGCGTCGAAATCCAGTTGGCCCAAATCGAACGTGCTGAGATAAGCGCGAGGAAAGTTCAGTTCAGCACGGGCTAGCAGTTCCGGTTTATCGCGTCTAAAAACTTCGAGACGATATAGATCGGCAGCTTTGCTGAAATGAAAGTCCAGAATATCAATCGGCATGTAGGGTCTCTTGATTCACCGGCAGATCAGATGGAGCGAGATACGAGGACAAAGGGTGCCGGTTGGGCGGGATTATACCTAGCTAGCTCGATGGGTGTCACTCGAAAATCATACTTGCCTCGCTCGACTTCCCTTCTCCCACATCAACCATGCTGCGGCGAGTGCAATTCCACCAAAGGTTACTGGACCACCGGGCCAGGCGTGAGTTTTGAAGATCGCGATTCCGAAACTCGATAGCACGAGCAAGATGAGTGGCGCCCACGAACTGCCCGATCGTTTCAACGACACTGCCGCTGCGATTGTCGCAATCGACAACGCAACACTTCCAAAGATCGCGAGGAATGGCGCAGGGGCGCCGCCGATAATCGGATTGAGCCACACGGTGTCAATTGCAGTGCGCCATGTGTCTGGCGCGCTTGAAGCGTTCGCTGCTTTGACGAGTATTCCAGTGACTAGTCCGGCAGCCGTATCAAACGCGATGTAAGTGATACCAAAGACAAACGCAGCGATACGACAAAGCAGCGCGCAAAAGCCCGTATGCCCACGCACGAGTGTCGCGACTGCCAAAGCCGTAAGCGGAAAGAGCAGGACTTGCGCGTAGTGCACGAAGAGCCATGGCTTTATATCGAGCATCAGCAGATCGCGCGGCGGATGTGGATGAAATAGTTCGACTACTGCCAAAATCAATGGCGCTCCGACGCAGAGCACGACTTGCCACCGTTTCTCCATTTACTCAGGCTCCTTTCGCCGTGCGCATTTACCATCACACACAGCAAAAGTCTTTCTTAGGTTTGCGATAACTTCGAGTTGGACCTTGCGTTGTCGTAGGGGAGTGGAGTTATTCTTAGGCCGCTTAAAAGCCATGAAAAGACTCATTCCCCTACTGCTCCTCGTAACGGCCTGCGCGACTTTCGCTGTTCCTCAATCCGGAAGAAAGATCAACACGACGCGCACGACGACGCCCACGGCGCCAGTGCAGCCGCCAGTGAATCCTGAACCGGAAATCCCGCAGCCAAAACCCGGCGCATCGGTGTTGACCTACCTACCCGAGAAGTTGCTTGAACGCAAAATCAGAGCGGTTGAAGGCAGCAGCTTTCGTCTCGGCGATTTTCACGGCAAAGTGCTGGTCATAAATCTTTGGGCTTCGTGGTGTGGTCCATGCCGCCGGGAAATCCCGGAATATGAAAACGTGCGTAAGGAATACGCGGGACGCGAAGTGGAGTTCATAGGATTGACCACCGAAGATCCCGGAGAAGCATCTGAAAAAGTAGACCAGTTTGTTCGGCAAACGCGTTTTGGATTTCGGCTTGGCTGGGCCGATCGTGAGATGGCGCAAACTTTAATGAACGGCAGACGCTCGATCCCGCAGACAGTCGTGATCGACACCGGTGGAGGTGTCGTCGATCACTGGGTAGGCTATGCTCCCGGACGTAGCGCCCAGCACTTACGAGAAGCGATCAAAAGTGCGTTGCCTGGACAATGATCGATCTCTAGTAAAAATACCAGTTACGCTTACCCCAACACCTCACTAACTTATCAGCAGTGAAGCTCAACCGCTTGATACCGGTACTTCTTACTGCGGCCCTCGCAAATATTGTTGCCGGACAGGAGATGGAGCCGCGCGCCTATTCTCCCGCGCCTCGCGGCGCGCAATTCGTCTTGCTCGGTTATGGTTATCAGTCGGGCGATGTTCTACTGGATTCGTCACTTCCACTCAAGGACGTAAGCAT
>DATENQ010000116.1:0-6360 GCA_035275005.1 Pyrinomonadaceae bacterium
AAAGTGTTTTCCTTCAACGCTTCAAACAACAAGAATGAAGCGAGCAGCAGCAACAACGTTCCTGCTATTTTGATCGACAAAGGAAATGTTGGACTCCAACCAAGGCGCCGTGCATCGAGCGGCATGATCGCAAACCACACCAGAAACTCGAGAAAGAACAACGACAGGAGCACTTTGTCCCACGGCTTCTGACCTTCCTGCACCGGCGAACGGAAGCGCTCCACGAGCAACTCCGGATCGTGGAAGTAGAGGTAAACGAGCGTGCCGAAAGACATGAGCAGGAAGATGACTGAGAAGAGCCATCCCTCGATCCAACGCCAATCGCCTGCGAGCACGAATAGTATTACCGGGAAGAAGGCGAGATACACGAATGAAGCCGCGAGTTTGGAAAGCGAAACTGTCGCTGATGATTGTTTAGAGCTCATTCTAAGACCATCCACAAATTACACAGATTGATTAATCATCTTTGTGATCTGTGGATGGATCGACAAGCTACGGACGTTTCTCCGTATCTTCTTCGTTTGCGTTTGGATCGGGAAGTGGTTGTCCCTTGGGAACGACCCAGAGATTCAGTTGATTCGAGTCAAATTCGCGCGGCGGCGCAAACACGACGATGAATCGATCGGCGCCGATCTTGTGAGTATTAGCAAGCTCGAGTCGCCACTTCTCCACCAGCTTTGTTAGGTCTACTGGTTCCGGTCCTTCGATCGGTTCTGTTGAGATCTCCACGCCGAATTCTTCCTCAATTGGCTGTTCAAGGCGAACGACGAGAAAGACTCGCACAGTCTTGTCGAGGCGGAGTATCTCAGCCAAACGCGTGAAGATGGCTGTTTGATTGCGCTCGAAATGTAGATTGCTGGAATAGAAATCTCCGACTTTGATTGTCTTCGCCGGCGACATTTCACTTCCGGCATCATTCACCGGAGGCGCGCCGTCAGGCGAGATCCACAGTTGTAGCCTGGTTTCTTTCTGGTGGCCGCCGAAGATCATCTTGAAACGATTTGCTTCCAGTTTGAAGGCTTTGAAGTAATCAATCTGGCTCTGAGCGATGCGTCGCCATGCGCCTGGTGTGAGATTTTCGCCGCTGTAGACGACGATGTAACCGGTAGCGTTCTTCTGCTGTTGAAGGATGTCGGCGAAAGAAGCGTCAGTGGTGCCGGGTATGCCTGGTCCCATGTCGTCTTCGTAATACTGATCGAAATCATCGCCTGCAGCTTCATCGGCGAAGAGACCTTGAAAACTTTCAAGATGTGTTTCGTACTTTTGAGGTTCAGGTGAGGCAGCGCCTTTTGGAACTATCCACAGTTCGATCACCGGTAGGGTGGGATCCGTGTTTCGCCCGGCGTAAATAGTCTTCACTCGGTTTGGGTTTAGGCCACGCGAGTTAACGAAATAGTTTTCGATGAGATCCAGGAAGTACGTTCCGGTACCCGGTCCTTCACCTTCGGGACCATACGCGATGATCGCAGCCTGTGAACCTGGCATGTTCTGAATCTGTATCGCGAAATTATCCAACCTCGCGCCGAGATCGCAGTGTCCAACTTTCCCAAACTGGTCGAACCTGGACGGCCTGGGTTTCCTCGTCTGAGCAGACACTGCGCTCCAAACAAGCAAAATCCCTAAGACTGCTGTTAGAGTTCGCATAAGCAGGACCGGCGGGATTCTAGCTGAGAATATTTTCCGCGCAAAGGCGCAAAGCGCTACCGCGTATCTGAATGGCTTTTCTTTGTCTTTGCGCCTTTGAGCTTTGCGGGAAATATTCTTGTAACTTTTGCCGAACCCAGGTGTTTTAGGAGACGTAGCGCAGCTTATGGCGAGCGAAGATGACGAGTTCACCATGCTGTTCCAGGATTTCTACCCTAGCCTATGCCGCTTTCTGGAGTGTTTATTGGGAGGCCGCGCCCCGCTGGCGCAGGATCTGGCACAGGAAAGTTTCCTGCAACTACATCGAACGGCATGGGGAACTATGCCGGCCGGTGAGGCGCGGTTCTGGCTCTACCGGGTCGCGCGCAACATGGCGATCAACGAGTTTCGCAAGTCAAACACACGCTACCGGCTGTTCGATCGAGTGGTTGAAGCCATGAGGCCGCGAGCACGCAACCCGGAGCAGGAATACGAGACGCAAGAGCGAAACGCAATGGTGCTGGAGATGCTGCAAACTTTACCGGAAGACCAACGCACCGCCCTGCTGCTGCGAGAACAGGAACAGTTGAGCTATCGCGAAATCGGGCAGGTGCTGAACATCTCCGAGAGTAAGGTAAAGGTCGACATCTTTCGCGCGCGTGCGTCGCTGCGAGAACGTTGGAACAGGGGATTATCAAGATCTGTAGGAGCCTAACCACGAAGACACAAAAACACAAAATTATATTTGTGTCTTCGTGCCTTGGTGGTTAAGAGAGCATTATGAGATGTAGTTTTACCGAAAAAGTCTCATCGCTAATCGACGGCGAACTTTCCGCAACAGAGACTCGCGAAGTCGAGCGTCACCTGTTGAGCTGTAACGAGTGTCAACAACTGCGCGCTGACTTTCTTAACTTGCGCAGCCAGATCACGAGTTTCGAGACTTCGCTGCAGCCTGAAGTTCAGAACCGGGCGCTGAAAAAGATCCTGGCAACCAGGGAACAGCGCGTCCCTGCTCGCGGGCTGCGATGGAGCTTCGGCACGCAGGCAATCGCTTTTGCGTCGCTGGTGATCGTTGCGGCTATTATCGGTGCGCTCATCTATTTGAATTCCAACACGCAGCCACAACACACGGCAGTAGTCCATGCTCCGTCTACCGCAACGCCTGAGCCGTCGAAGGAACCCGAAGCAAAGGCATCACCCGAACCAGCTAAAGAAAACGAACAACAACCCGCGCCTGGCAAAGCTGAAGAAAACAGTCCACGCCGCGCGCCAAAGCGATCGATAGTGCGTGAGCCAAAACCGGGTGAGCAGTTTGCTTCAATGCCTGACATTCCGGAACCCGTGCGTTCAGCCGACGCGCAAACGATGACGGCCATGCACTTCGAAAAATCCGAGACGTTGTTGCGCGCGTTTAGAAACGCACGCCTGGACGAAGCGGGCGGTGCTGCGGAAGTTAGTTACGAACGCAAGCGCGCCCAACAGCTCATCGTGCAAAACATGATGCTGCGGCGCGAAGCTGACGCCGCCGGCGATGTCCAGATCTCGTCGCTGCTGGAGAGCCTGGAACCGATACTGATCGATATCGCCAATCTTCCGGCCAGGCCGGACAAAGATGCGGTGCGCGCCATTCGCGCACGCGTCGAACGCAAAAACATCGTCGCGCTGTTGCAGGTCAATTCCACTGCACTCGCTCGGGCACTTGACTGAAGTATCCACAGATTTCACAGATCTCAGAAAAGCAATTTCATCAATTTAAGGACAACGATCATCATGAAGCACTTAGTTAATAATCTGTTCATTGTCGCCGCGGTCGCAATCGTCTTCGCGGTCTGCGCCCAGGGCACTTACGGTCAGGACATCTCCAAGCTCGAGCGCTTCGTGCAAGCCAAGGGCAACACCGCGTCGATGCAACTCTTCCGCGAGGGCCGCGACTTTATCGAAGCGCAGAACTGGCAAAAAGCAGCCGAGAAATTCAATGCCTTCATAAGCGGTTATCCCAAAGACAAAGATCTCGACGCCGCGCTTTACTGGTACGGCTACGCGCTTCAGAAGCAGGACCGAAAAGAAGAAGCAGCCGCGCCGCTCGTCAGGCTGATCAATAGATTTCCGAATTCAAACTGGCGCAACGATGCGCAGGCGCTGCTCGTCGTTCTCGGTCGCAAGGCCGACGTCGAACAGGCACTGGACCGCGACAATTGCGAGATCAAGATCCTCGCGTTGCAGAGTCTTTTTCAGGCAGACCAGGAACGCGCCATCGGTATCGTCACCGATGCTCTTCGCACCACTCCCAATCAATGCCAGGGCTTTCAGGCCGCGGCCGTATCGATGCTTGGTTCCCACGGCGGACCGCGCGTAGTTCCCATCCTGCTCGACATCGCTCGCACTAATACCGACGCGAAACTCCGTCTCACTGCGATCAAGCGTCTGGGCGAACAACACAACGATCAGGTCGCGGGCGAACTGATCAAGCTCTACGACGCCGATCGGACCAAGGACATCCGCATACAAGTTCTACGTGCTTTGGTTGAAAGCCGCACGCCAGCGGGCAGCACAAAAGTGATCGAGATCGCGCGCGCCGGTGACGATATCACGATGCGGCAAGTGGCAATTCGTTACCTCGGAGACTTGAAAGACTCGGCTTCACTCGACGAGTTGATCCGGATTTACGACACCGACAAGACAAACGAGATTCGTTTCTCAATCATTCGCGCGCTTTCCGAACGCGAGGACCCGCGCGCCCGCACCAAGCTTTTTGAAATCGCGCGCCAGGGTGAAACACCGGAGTTGCGCATTGAAGCGATCCGTCGTCTCGGCGACCGCCGCATGGCGCTCGACGATCTGCTCCAGCTCTACACGAGCGAAACAAACGTGCAAATCAAACAAGGCCTGCTGCGCGCTTTTGCAGACAACGCCGATCCGCGCGCACGCGCCAAGCTGGTTGAAATCGCCCGCGGCGGCGAGTCGATCGAATTGCGCGGCTTTGCGATTCGGCGCTTGGGCGAGAAAGACGACGAGCAAACCGTCAATCAGCTCGTGGCCATGTACGACACTGAGTAGAACCCGCAAGTCAGGATTGCGTTGATGCGGGCGTTTGGCGATTCGAAACAGAAGAGCGCCGTGCACAAGCTGATGACAATCGCTCGCAACGATCCGTCAGTGGAAATTCGCAAAGCAGCCGTCAGGTATCTGGGCGAGAGCAAAGATCCTGAAGCGCTGAAATTTCTTGAAGACCTTTTGAAGTAAAGACCTATTTTTATCTGGAGGAATCAAATGATTCGCGCAGCCATTCTATTTTTTGCGCTGGTTGGCGTCGTCGCTGCCGCTGACGACCTGCAAACCCAATCTCCAACTACGACGGTGCAGAGTTTCACCACCGTCGAAGGCGCGGACCTCATGGCGAAGCTTGAAGCCGCACAGACGAAGGCAAGCGCGCGCCAAACGCCCTACTGGTCGGCCTACACTTTCGACGTTCGCCCCGGAGTCGCCGTCGATCCTGCTATTCGCGAGTTTAACGGCACGATGAATACGATCGGCGACACCACCGTATTTATCGGTACAACTCCAACCGGACAGACCGTCGAAACACGCAATCTCGCGATCTTTCTGTTGCGCGACCCGTCGAGCAATCAGATCACGCGCATGGAGGTTTACAACCTCGAACGCAAACGCGAGTACAGCGGCTATCCCGTTTACTGGCTCGGTCGCGCGAACAACGAAGAGAGCCTGAACTACCTGCGCGCTATCGCCGCCGCTACGCCGCTCGACACGTTGAGCGAACGTGCCGTCCTCAGCATCGCGTTGCACGATGACGCGCGAGTCGGCGGCATGCTCAAAACCTTTGTCAGTAGTTCTCCAAATCAACGCATTCGCTCCAGTGCCGTTTACTGGCTAGGCCAGGTCGGCGGCGAACAAGCATTCCTCGCTTCGCTCGTGCGAAACGAGACGGAAGACATCAAGATCCGGCAGTCCGCCGCGCACGCGATCGGGCATAGCCGCGATCGCGGTACAGTCGCCACGCTCCAGGGTCTCTATGAAAGCCTCAAGGACGCTCCGCTCCGCCGCAGCGTAATCGCGGCTGCGGGTCATAGCATCGATCAGCAGCCGGCGTACACGTTTCTTCTGAGTGTGGCGAAGAACGACGCCGACTGGGAGTCGCGCCGGACAGCAGTAAAACAACTCGGACACTTGCAACGCGAAGATGCGGCTGAAGAGTTGATGAAGATCTACAACACCGACGCAAACGTCGAGGTAAAGCGTGCGGCGGTGCGATCGCTGGCGGAGACGAAGAATCCACGCGCGCAAGCTCGCCTGCTCGAGATTGCACGTAGCGGCGCCAGTGCCGAGTTGCGAAAGACAGCGATACGTGCGCTGAGCGAGCGCGGTGAAGCGGCGGTTGACGATCTGTTGAAGTTGTTTGACTCAGAACAGTCGCCGGACGTCAGGCGCTCGGTGCTTCAGTCGCTCTCGGACATCAAGAGCACGCGCGTTGAGGACAAGCTGTTTGAAGTGGCGCGTAGTAACGATACAACCGACGTGCGACGACAGGCCATTCGTCTGCTCGGCGAGCGCGTGGGCAAACGCAGCTTCGATTTTCTGAGTCAGACGGCGCAGAGCTCCACCGGAGATGCGGAGGTGCAGGTGCAGGCGGTGAGAGCCATCAGCGAGCGGCGTTCTGAAGAGTCAGTACCGCTGTTGATCAAGATCGCGAAGTCGCATCCGAATCAGCTCGTGCGCAAG
>DATENQ010000117.1:0-2281 GCA_035275005.1 Pyrinomonadaceae bacterium
AGTTGAGAGCGGCGACCGCACCTACACCGAGCCTTCACGACGCCTGCATCGCAGGCATCACATCACGAGACGAGAGATCAACGGCCATCTCGTTTGGACCATCGCGCCGAAACAGAATGCCGGCCGGAAGCACGTCATCTATTTGCACGGTGGCGCATACGTTAACAGCTTCGCTTCGCAGCACTGGGGCTTTATGTCGAAGCTGGTCGATGCGTTGAACTGCACCGTCACCGCGCCGAATTATCCGCACGCGCCTGAGTATTACGTGCACGACCTCTTTGCGCTGATGCTTCCGCTTTACAACGAACTCGCCGCGCTCGCCGGTAGTGCAAATGTAACGGTGATGGGTGATTCGTCAGGTGGAGGGATCAGTTTGGCGCTGGCGCAACGACTTCGTGAAGACGGTCTCGAGCAGCCGGGACGTCTCGTTCTGTTGTCGCCGTGGCTTGACGCGACCCTCTCGAATCCTGAGATTCCGGAGTTTGACAAGATCGATCCGTTTCTCGGCGTCGAAGGTTTGAAGTATGGCGGAGAAGTTTACGCGCGTGATGTCGATCCGAAGAGTTATCTTGTGAGTCCCGTGTACGGAAGCCTGAAAAACCTCGCGCCCATTTCCGTGTTCATCGGCACGCGCGACGTTTTTTGTCCTGATTGCCGGAAACTCCGGGACAAGGCTGCGGCGGAAGGCGTGCATCTCGATTATCGTGAATACGACGGCATGGTCCACGACTGGATGCTCGGACCACTACCCGAAGCGAAACAAGCTGTAAACGAGATTATCGAAATAATACGAGCCACGGATTTTCACGGATAAAAACACGGATTATAATTCGCCGTTCCACCAACACAGTTGAGGAGGCTTAACCATGGCAACGATCAACTGGGGCAGACTCATCCTGGGCAGCCTGATTGCCGCGATCATCATGTTTATCACCGATGGTTTTATTCACGAGACCATCGCCAAAGCGGACTGGACGGCGGTTTACAACGGTCTGAAAGCCACTATGCCCGAACCACACGGAACCAACATGGTCTACTTCGCGCTATTCGAGCTCGGACGCGGCTTCACGGCGATCATGTTCTACGTGTTGATGCGCGCTTACTTCGGTGCTGGTCCAAAGACTGCCGTGCTCGCCGGCATCGTGGGTTGGATTGCGTTTTCACTCACTGGCCCGGTGCAGTTTATTCCGCTCGGGTTCTTTTCAAACGCATTGTGGCTAAAGGTCGGCGCCATTCATCTCATCACGTCAATAGTTGCAACAATTGCAGGCGCCGCGTTGTATAAAGATGCAGTTAAGCCGGCGGTCGCGTAAGCAACGTTCACTCAATGCCAGATTGGTTTTATCGAACAGTAACACAGCCGATTCTTTTCCGTTTGCCGGCGCCGCGCGCGCGTGACTTTGCCTTGGGTTTTATCGGGCGTCTCGCGCGCCGGGCGCCGGGACCGTTTCTGATCGACCTTCTCGGACACATGCGCGCCGATCCGCGCTTGCACCGCTCGTTGCTCGATACTGATTTTCCTACGGCTGTTGGCTTGGGTCCGTGGCTCGATACGCGCCTGGTGGCAACTGAGGCGTTGTCGCGGTTCGGTGTCGGGTTTATCGAAGTAGGCCCGGTGAGTCTGGAGGGAAGTGGTTCCGGCGAGAGCGTGAATTGTCTCGTAGACCAGCAAGCACTTTGGATCGGATCGGGCAGCATTTCGTTAGCTGAGTTAAAGCGACGTTTAAATGTGGACTGGCTGAAGGTACCGTTGATCGTTCGTTTGGATCACGGTTCGGAACGTCTTGTAAGTGAACTTCCCGATAGCGTTCGTTTAGTTTCACTGACAACATTGTCAGCCGAACACCTCGATACGGCTCTTAAAGCCGCGCAAAGCATTTCGCCGCCGCGCCACATACTGCTTTGCATCAACGCCGATCAGGATCTCGACGCGATTGCGCCGATGATCGAGCCGGCGTTGCGGCAAGGTGTGGCGGGTTTAATCGTCGACGGCAGTGTCAAAGCAGAACCAGCCGGTCGCGTCATCGGTCTGCCTGTTCGTGAACGAGCTCTTGAGCAAGTCCGCAAGTTGCGACAGTTCGTGGGCGCACACATCCCGATAATCGCATCCGGTGGCGTTCACCAACCCGCACACGCGCTGGAGCTACTTTCCAGCGGAGCCGATCTGGTGCAGGTTGATACGGGCCTGATCTACACGGGCCCAGGCCTGCCAAAGCGAATCAACGACTGTCTTCTCTACGATGCTGCGCGCGAGTCGGCTTCGAAAGAACAATCCAGAATC
>DATENQ010000118.1:0-6998 GCA_035275005.1 Pyrinomonadaceae bacterium
AGTCTCAAAGCCCAGGCACAGTTCGATGAACACCCGGCGGTGCGCCAGAGCGCGGTGCAGGAACTGGCCCGCGGCTGGAAAGACGACCCTGAGACCTTGCCGTGGCTCAAAGCCCGGGCGCAGTCCGATGAGGACGCTGACGTGCGCTGGGGCGCAGTGCAGGAACTGGCCCGCGGATGGAAAGACGATCCCGAGACCTTGCCAATTCTCAAAGCCCATGCGCAGTCCGATGAGCACTGGGCGGTGCGCCGGAGCGCCCTGCGGGAACTGGCCCGCGGCTGGAAAGACAACCCCACCGTTCAGACGTTCCTCAAGACCATTGACGATGAGAGTTAACGCATGAACATTTGTCGCGTGGTAGCTGGCGCCCCACCGGCGGTCGTCTGAACGGTGTCAGATATTGGCCGCGGATTCACGCAGATAAACGCCGATTAATTCTGACCAGCGGTTCTGGGATTTGAGGATTAATTCGATGACTTCACGGACGGCGCCGTGGCCGCCGGCGAGTGTTGTGACGTAGTGCGCGTGTTCGCGGGTTTCGGGGGAGGCGTCCGCGACCGCTACGCCGAGGCCTGAGCGAAGCATTAGTGGGATGTCGTTGAGATCGTCGCCGATGTAGGCGACTTCTTCATTCGTTACGCCGGCTTGGGCGAGGGTGTCAGCGAATACGCCTTCCTTGTCAGTACGGCCCTGCCAGATGTACGTCATGCCCAACGCTCGAGCACGACGCTCGACTGCGGTCGATGTGCGTCCGGAGATGATGCCCGAGCTAAAGCCGGCGCGATGCCACAAGTCGATCCCGAGCCCGTCGCGAGTGTGAAAACCTTTCTGCTCTTCGCCGTTATCAAACAACCAGATCCGTCCGTCAGTCAGCACGCCGTCGCAGTCCATCAAGAGCAACTTGATGCGCGCCGCTCGTTGTTGCAGCTCTAAAGACGTCATCGCACTTCGAAGAGGTCAATGCCGGAGAGCTTCCAGCCTGAAGGTGTTCGCGCCAATATCAACACCGCGGTTCCTTCACCGACAGTTCCGAGTTTTTTCGCACGGATTTGTACGTCGGCGGCAATCAGGTTCGCGTTGATTTGCTCGGTGCGCACCACCCTGGTTTCCCAGGTCTCGGTGCCAATGCTCGCGTTAATGAATCTCACGAGCTCGCCCGAAACAATGCGCGACTCCAACTCCGCCTTCTTGTTGCTGACAACTGCTTGCGAGAGTTGCGTGATAAACGTGCGCGCGGTTTCATCAATCGGCGGTGCGTTGTTTGCCGCTGCCTCCGCACGAATGCGCGCCGCACGCGCTGCCAGAGACGAAGGATAATCACGACTCGCAATCACCGCATCGTTGAAACGCTTCGCCGCTTCAGCAGCCTGGTTGCGCTTCATCGCGATCTCGCCCAGGCCGATGTCGGCCCACGCGAGCGTCGCGGTAAACGGCAACGGCTCGTCAAGCGCTGACCGAAACAGCTTCTCCGCATCATCAAGCCTGCCCTGACCGAGCAAAGCTCGCGCGAGTATGATCTGCGCTTCCTGAAAACGCGGCGCACTTGCCAGCATCGCCCGCGCGGTCGCTTCCGCTTTCGGGAAATCCGACGCACCCAGCTGCAAATACGCCTCGTTCAACGCCTGCGTTAGATCCTTCGCGCGTGGCACGACATCATTTCCGTAATCAAGTTGCGGATACAACTTCTCCGGATCGACTTCAACTCGAACGATCTTCGACGTAGTCTTGAAAACAGCTTCGCCAAAATTCTTCGCGGGTACAGTCGCTTCCGCGCGAACCTGTTCACCTCGATCCGTGGTTGCGACCACCGGAACAGTAACGTCAATCGAACCCAGATTACGAAGCGCCGAAACCCAATCAGCACCGCGCTGCGTCGGCAGACCAATAAGCAGATCCGTATCGACTACCTGATCCAGTTGCTGGTCTAACAACGCCTTCAGGTTTTCACCACCGCGCGCCACCAGCGCTTCTCGCACACTGGGAAGAGTGAGTCCGTCCTTCCCTGCTTGCAGCGCACCCTTCAGCACGCCAAGAAATACTTCGCGTCCCAGACGACGCTCGATCAAACGCCAGAACATCGCACCACGATTCGGCACCGAGGCGAAATACGTGCTGTCTATCTGGCTCGTGCGCGCGAGTGGTCCATCGCGCTGAGCCACCGTCGCGTACGCCAAACGCTGCCGGTACAACTCCGACTTAACAGCGTCTTCGCCAAACTGTTTTTCTAAAAACTCCGTCGCCAGAAATCGCACCAAAGCGTCGCGAAGAACGCCGCCTCCCTCGCCCTGAACCGCCGTTTGTCCGCCGATCCATAAATGCCCGACTGCTTCCGCAACGGAAAGCGCAGTCGCCGCGTCGAGCTTTGGCAAACGCAACGTATCGGCATCGAAAAGCACTGTCCCACCATCATTGAAGCCCGCGCCCCTGCGCACAGCCACGAGCCGCACCGGAACGTCAGGCGCCGGACCAAACGCCGTGGAGTAGAAGCCACGCGCCGCCGCTGTAAAAGCGATTAACGCCTCGGCATGCTTTCGCTCTTCAGCCCCCGCGCCTTTTTCGAGTAATACGACAATCCCTTTCCCATCTGCCGCGCCTTCGAGTTTGTCCCAATCACCCTGCACAAAAAATGGCTGCCCGTGCAACGACTGCTCAAAGGAAACTCCGGATGGACCACCTTTCTCAACGCCCGAAGAGATCGCGTTGGGAATGTTGACTGCCAAACGAAACGGCGCCGTGTCAGCCCCACGCACCGAGTACGGAGTGTTGGGCATCGGGTACCAGAACGATAACGGCAAAAACTGTGTCGCAATCGGACTGATCGCCGTGAGTCCACTGTTGCTCTCGACTGGAAGAGAATACGTAACTGCGGCGGTGACACTGGAATTCGGAGCAACTCCAGGCAGCGCAATCTCGATACGCTGAAGATCTCCGCGCGTCTCCGAGCCCGGTCTGAACGGCGTCGCCGCGCCGCCTACGGTCACCGCTGTCACCTTTGCCTTCGAATTGAGCCGGAGAGTCAGCGTTCTGCCTGATCCGGAGCCGATGTTCGTCACGTTGATCGTAGCGACAGCGTTCAGTACACGTTCCCCTTGCTGAACGTTGGCATTGATGTCAAACGAATTCACCTGCCAGATAACAGTGGCGGGCGCCTGCGCGCCGGCCTGGGTCACAAGACACAGAATGAGCGTCAATAAAAGAAAGATTCTCATGGTTACGGATCGATAGAAATAAACTAACGCGGATTGCCAGGATTTGAATTACGCACCAACTCGTGAATGTCGCGTATCATCGACAACAGCGGCGCCATACGCTGCAACGGCAGTGCATTTGGTCCATCCGATAACGCCTTCTCCGGACAGTCATGCACTTCCATGAACACCGCATCCACTCCGCACGCAACTCCGGCACGCGCCAGCGGTTCGATGTATTCCGATTGTCCGCCAGTTGCATTGCCAAGCCCGCCCGGCAATTGCAACGAGTGCGTCACGTCAAATACTACCGGCACGCCGAAGTCGCGCATGATTGGGAACGAACGCATGTCAACCACCAGATTGTTATAACCGAAACTCGCGCCGCGCTCGGTCAGCAGTAGTTTTTCACAACCGACTTCACGAGCTTTATCGACGATGTTGCGCGCGTCCTGCGGGGCAAGAAACTGCCCCTTCTTGACGTTGACCGCTTTTCCGGATTTCGCGGCTTCAACGATCAAATCGGTTTGCCGGGAGAGAAAAGCGGGTATTTGCAGTACGTCGACGACCTCGGCAACGCGCTCAACCTGCGAAACGTCGTGAACATCAGTAAGCACAGGCACGTCAATTTCTTCCCTGACTTGCTGCAGAACTTCGAGCCCTGGCTCCATGCCGAGGCCGCGAAAGCTCTTGATGGACGATCGGTTGGCTTTATCGAAAGACGACTTGAAGACGAAGTCGAGACCCACCGCCTGAGCGCGATCGCGACACTCGCGCGCCATCATCAACGCATGTTCGGGTGATTCAATTACGCAGGGACCGGCGATGATCGTGAGCCGGCCGTCACCAAATGTGGCTTTGCCCACGGAAAACGATTTAGTCATTTGAAACCATTACTCGTCGCGGCGTCGGGTGGCCACAGAGGGCCACCCCTACAATAGCGCCCGGATCTTTTTTGTAGGCCACCCACCGGCGAAATCGCAAGCCGTCGGACACTCAATCTTCAGACGCCGAGTATACGCTTGACCTTGTCTAGAAATGAACTGGCCTGGGGTGGTTTGTGATCGTCAGGGGGAGTTTTCTCGACGGGCTTTGAACCAAGCACTTTGATCTCGTTTGACCCGGAACTCAGCGCGCGCTTTTCGCGCAGTCGCGAGATATCGACGACCAGACGTCCCGACGGCGATTCGACACCCGCGTCACGCAAGGCTTCGATATCCGGCGCGCTCTTTAACGCGTGATGCTCGAGGCCGAGCCGCTCAGCGGTGTCGAGCAGATCACGCCGGAATTCAGCAGCGTTAGCAGGTCGATCCGCGGGTTGCTTTTCAAGCGCGTGCAGCACGATGCGTTCGACGTCTTCAGGAATCGCAGCGACGATCTCTCGCGGCGAGTGGGGCGGATTGTTCGCGTGCTTTTGCGCGATCTCGGCCGGCGTCGCGCCACTGAATGGGACCATCCCGGTCAGCATCTCATAAAGAATCACACCCAGACTGTAGACATCCGCAGCCGGAGTTAAGTCGTTTCCGTTGTACTGCTCCGGCGACATGTAACGCGGTGTGCCGATCACTGAATTGGTCTGTGGCAGCGTCGCTTCTTCATCATCGTCCGGTGAAAACTTCGCGATGCCGAAGTCGAGCACTTTCACGACTGCAGGCTGATCCGCGCTTTGCGTCACGAGAATATTTGACGGCTTGAGATCGCGATGAATGATGCCCGCTTCGTGTGCCGCCGCGACCGCGTCCGAAGCCTGCAACATCATCGAGATCGCGCGGGCAGTTTCAATCGGAGCTTCGCGGCTGAGAATCTCTCGCAGCGTCCGGCCTTCGAGCAGCTCCATCACGATGTAAACGCAACCTTCGGAAGTCTGTCCGAAGTCGGTCACGGAAACGGCGTTCGAATGTTGCAGGTGAACGGCTGCACGCGCCTCGATCTGAAAACGAAGTCGAGCCGCCTCGTCTTCGGACAGTCGTTGATGCATAACCTTGATCGCAACGGGACGATCCATCGAGAGATGCCGGGCACGATAGACCGCGCCCATCCCGCCCGCGCCAAGACGTTCTTCGACGCAGTACTTTTCGTCGAGCGTGCGCCCTACGAATGGATCGGGTGCGGACAATGTTGTAGACAGATCTGTCATTACATGAAGTGAGGTACTTCTGGGCAGTTTATTTAACTGGTGGCCGACTAATCGCCGCTGGTGGCGGTCAGCCGTTCGGGTACCACCAAATCGACGTCTCCATTCTTCTCCATTGAGGTCTCGGAGTGCAAACGATTTTCGTGCGCGGCCCGCACAAACGCCGCAAACAGCGGGTGAGCGTTCAACGGCTGCGACTTGTATTCAGGGTGAAACTGGCAGCCGACAAACCACGGGTGCACGTCGCGCGACAGTTCGATCATCTCGACAAACTTGCCGTCCGGCGACACACCGCTAAACACCAAACCGTCCTTTTCCATCCGTTGACGATACTCCGGATTGAACTCGTAACGGTGGCGATGACGCTCACTGATCTCGTCCACGCCGTCGTAAACGTGCTGGACCAATGAGCCTTCCAGCAACCGACAAGGCCAGGCGCCGAGTCTCATAGTACCACCTAACTCCTCGACGTCGACCAGATCACGTAACTTAAAAATAATCGGATGCGGTGTTTCGAGATCGAATTCAGTCGAGTCGGCGTCCTTCAGCTCGCAAACGTTGCGTGCATATTCGATACATGCCGTCTGCATTCCCAGGCAGATTCCGAAAAACGGCGTGCGCGTTTTGCGCGCGTAACAGATCGCGCGAATCATTCCCGCGACGCCGCGTTTGCCGAATCCACCGGGCACCAGAATGGCGTCGAAGTCGCGCAGACGATCCTCGTAATCGTCGTCCATCAACTCTTCCGACTCGAGCCACGTCACATCGACGCGCAGGTTGTTTGCAACACCGCCGTGCGTCAGTGCTTCGCGCAGTGACTTGTATGAATCTTCGAGCTCGACGTACTTGCCGACAATGGCAATCGACGCTTTTCCACCAGACGGCTCGCGGATGATCGAAACCAGATCTCGCCACTCGGAGAGATCCGCTTGTGGCGCCTGCGCTTCCAGGTGCAGTTGCGAGACGATCAAATCGTCGAGTCCCTGCTCGTGAAACGCGAGCGGCACTTCGTAGATCGTGTCGACGTCCTGGGCGCTGATTACAGCGGTCTCTTTCACGTTACAAAACAGCGCGATCTTGCCGCGCAGTTCGCGCGAAAGAGGCTTTTCCGAGCGACACAACAGGATATCGGGCGCGATACCAATCTCGCGCAGGTCACGCACGGAGTGTTGCGTCGGCTTGGTCTTGAGCTCACCGGCGGCGGCGATGTAGGGCACGAGCGTGACGTGAATAAAAAGCGCGTTGCCCGCGCCTTCTTCATTGCCCATCTGGCGAATCGCTTCGAGAAACGGCAGCGATTCGATGTCGCCGACCGTGCCGCCAATCTCGACGATAATCACATCTGGTTTGTCGTTGTCGGCAACTTTGCGAACCGCGTCTTTGATCTCGTTGGTGATGTGGGGAATGACTTGTATCGTCTTGCCGAGATAATCGCCACGTCGCTCTTTCTCGATCACGGAGAGATAAATTCTTCCGGTGGTCCAGTTATTGGCTTTGGAGAGATGTGCGTGTGTGAAGCGTTCGTAGTGGCCCAGATCGAGATCCGTTTCGGCGCCGTCGTCAGTGACAAAAACTTCACCGTGCTGGAACGGCGACATGGTCCCGGGATCGACGTTGATGTACGGATCGAGTTTGATCAGCGTTACGCGCAGGCCGCGACTTTCGAGTAAGCATCC
>DATENQ010000119.1:0-6978 GCA_035275005.1 Pyrinomonadaceae bacterium
GTTACCAAACGGGAAAGTAGATCGGCGCGCTTTGCCTCCGCCGAATCAGATCGCAATCGAAGGTAGCTATCAGGCTCCGCGCACGCCGGTCGAGGAAGTGTTGTGCGGGATATGGGAGCAAGTGCTCGGTAGGGAGAGAGTGGGTGCAGAGGATGACTTCTTTGAGTTGGGCGGTCACTCGTTGCTGGCGACGCAATTGATATCTCGCGTGCGGCAGTCGTTTCGCGTTGATATCGCACTTCGCTCATTGTTCGAGCATCCAGTGCCGGCACGGCTGGCCCAGGTTGTGGAAGCGGAAATGCGTGCCGGCCGCGAGCCGTTGCCGCCGGTGCGCAGGCGAGGCGATGGATCGACTGCGCCGCTTTCGTTTGCGCAGCAACGGCTCTGGATTGTCGACAAGTTGGAGCCGCACAGCGCCGCCTATAATTTGCCGTCAGCGCTGCGATTGGAGGGGCCGCTGGATGTCGCGGCGTTGCAAAGCAGTTTTGACGAGTTGATTCGCCGGCATGAGGTGCTGCGCACGACGTTCGCCATCGTTGGCGGTGAGCCCACTCAGATCATTGGTCCACCTGTGCCTGCGGTTCTGTCCTTTATAGATCTGTCGGAGTTCCCGGGAACGGGCGGCCACGGAGTGCCGACCCTACAGTTGTCAGCTAGTGAAGCAGAAGCGCGGCGGCTGGTGCGCGAAGAAGCAGAAAAACCATTTGATTTGACGCGTGGCCCATTGTTGCGGACGACGCTCGTGCGCTTGTCTGCCGAGTGTCACTTGTTACTGGTGACTTTGCACCACATCGTGGCTGATGGCTGGTCGGTGACGCTGTTGGTGCAAGAGCTGGGAGAACTCTACGAAGTCTATCGCAATTGTAGGGGCGGCACTCTGTGGCCGCCCGTCCCTGGAAACACTTATGCCGACTACGCTGTGTGGCAGCGCGAGTGGTTGCAGGGCGAGCGACTGGAAGAACAGTTGGCGTACTGGCGCGAGCAGTTGGGCGGCGAGTTGCCGATACTAAAATTGCCGCTGGCGCAAGCACGACGAGCAAAGGGGCGTCATCGCGGCGCGCTAGAGACAGTGCGAGTCAACAGCGAACTGACGCAGCGGTTGCGGGAGTTGGGAAGGCGTGAAGGAGCAACGTTGTTTATGACGTTGCTGGCCGCGTGGAAGGTCTTGCTATCTCGCTTGAGTAGGGAACAGGACGTAGTGGTGGGAACGCCGGTGGCGGGACGTGTGAGTCGCGAGTTAGAGCGGTTGATCGGCTTCTTCGTGAACACGCTCGTGCTGCGAACGAAGATCCGGGATGACCAGAGTTTTACGGCAGTATTGAAGCGGGTGCGGGAAGTATGTCTGGAGGCGTACGCGCATCAGGAAGTGCCGTTCGAACGGGTGGTGGAAGAGTTGCGGCCGGAGCGTGAGATGAATCAGGCACCGTTGTTTCAGGTGCTCTTTGCTTTGCAAAACACGCCAACGCATGACCTCGCGCTACAAGAAATAAAAGTAACCGTGTTGGAGCCGGAAACCCCCGCGGCGCGTTTCGATCTTGCGCTCGAGGTTTCAGAGACAGCCGGTGAACTTGACTGCCGTCTGACGTACGACGTTGACCTGTTTGACGCCACAACGATTACCCGCCTGGCCCAACACTTCGTGAATCTTCTCGAAGCAGTTGCGACAGATCCACAGCAGCCAGTTTCCACGATCAACTTTCTGCGAGATGAAGAGCGCCGGCAATTATTGTTTGACTGGAATCGCACGCAGGCGGACTTCCCGAATACCATCTGCATTCACGAGCTGTTCGAACAACAAGCTGCTCGCACGCCTGAAGCCACAGCAGTCATATTCGGTGCGGAACGCCTTTCATATCGCGAGCTGAACGAACGCGCGAATCAATGGGCTCATCATTTGCGCAGTCTGGGCGCAGGGCCGGAAAAACCGATTGGTATTGCCCTCGAACGATCGCCCGAAATGATCGCCGGAGTGCTTGCCATACTAAAAGCCGGCGCTGCTTATTTGCCATTATCACCGGACACTCCGCCAGAACGGCTCGAGATGATGCTCCAGGACGCCGGAATCGAGTTGCTCCTGACACAACCGAAACTGCCCGATCTGCTAAGCCGCCAAAATCCTGAAGTCAATACCAGCGCAGACAATCTCGCCTACGTGATCTACACCTCAGGCTCGACGGGCCGGCCCAAAGGCGTCGAGGTCACGCATCGCAACCTGGTCCATTCAACCAACGCTCGTTTCGTTTATTACGACGAGCCGGTGCGCAGCTTCATGATGGTCTCGCCATTTTTCTTCGACAGCTCCGTGGCCGGGATCTTCTGGACGTTATGCCAGGGTGGAAAGCTGGTGTTGCCCGCGAAAGATTCTGAACGGGACCCAAGAGCCCTCGCCGCTTTGATCGAAGCAGAACAGGTTTCTCACATTCTGTGCCTGCCAATGGTCCATTCGCTGCTATTGCGACAGGCGACCGGCACGCAACTCGATAGCCTGCGCTGTGTGATTGTCGCCGGCGAAGCTTGCCCGCCTGAGTTGCCGAGTCAGCACTTCGAGCTGCTGCCGCAGGCGTCGTTGTTCAATGAATATGGACCAACTGAAGCCACAGTATGGTCCACAGTTCACAAGTGTGCGCCGCCGGATAGCGCCACGACGGTACCCATCGGACGACCAGTGCCGAACGCGCAAACGTTCGTGCTCGACAATCGGCTTCGGCCGGTGCCGGTTGGCGTGGCTGGCGAACTGTACATTGGTGGCGAAGGCGTGGCGCGTGGATACCGCAACAACGCGGCGCAAACGGCCGAACGGTTTGTGCCTCATCCATACAGCACTGAACCGGGAGCGCGCTTGTATGCAACTGGAGATCTCGCGCGCTATCAGCCGGATGGGAAGCTGGAGTTTCTCGGGCGGCGCGATCAGCAAATCAAGATACGCGGCTATCGGATTGAGCTGAACGAGATTGAAGCGGCGCTAAGCGAGCACCCGTTGGTGCGCGAGACCGTGGTAGTCAAGCATGAAAGCCGCGTCGTCGCTTATCTCACCGCGGTTGGACCAGTCACTACGGAAGACCTGCGCGCGTTTTTGCGCGAGAGGTTGCCCGAATACATGCTGCCGTCGCAGTTCGTGCTGCTCGACGCAATGCCTCTGGGTGCGAACGGTAAAGTGAATCGTAACGCCCTGCCTGCTCCCGGCGCGTCACGACCGGCGCTACGTGCTTCCTACGCAGCTCCACAGACACCGCTGGAGCAAACGATCGCGGCCGTCTGGCGAGAGTTTCTTCAGCTAGACACAGTCGGTGTCAACGATATTTTCTTCGAGCTTGGCGGTCATTCGTTGATGCTCGTGCTCGTACACGAGACGTTGCAACAACGACTCGAACGCGAGGTGCCCGTTGCCGACATGTTCAAGTTCCCGACGGTGCGCGCACTGGCCCAACATCTCAGCGGCAATTCCCCTGACAAAGAAGAGGCGTCACTCAATCGCCGGCGCGCCGGCGAGCGACGGGCTGCCCTCAGTGCGCGCTCAAAGGCGAGTACTGCGCGGAATCAGTAATGAATAAGAAAGGTAAACAGTTTTATGTCCACCCCTGCGTTCTCCAAAAGCACAATCGACACTCTACCCACAAATAACGTCCGCGATGAATTGTTAACTTGTCTCAAAGAGCTGAAGGACGACTGCGGTACTCTCCCCCGAGAGCACGCGGTTGTGATCTTAGGCCAGTGGTTTCATCCGCTGCACTATTTCCCCGTATTCCTCTCCAGATTGATTTCGGTTACGCCAAACATTGAATCGCAGACCTATATCTCTCGCATTCTCTGGGAAGAACTCGGAGAGGGCGATCCGATTCGCGCGCACGAAAAGATCTACGTCGAGACGATGACGGAAGGTGGATTCGAAAAGGCGCAGTTTACGGAAGCCGCACCACTCGCCGCGACGCGCAAGCTGGTTGCCGGATACGAAAAGGCGTCGAGCGAGTTTCTTGCCGGTCTCGGTTTTCTATACGGCACGGAGGTAGTCGATCTTCAGATGGTGGCTACCATTGGGGCGCTCATGAAACGGTGTACCGGCTTGCGTACGCTGCAGTGGGTCGACGTTCACGTGGCACAGGAGCCGGGGCATGTCGAGAGCTCGAGCCAGACATTAGATCAGTCGTTGGACCATGATGCGCAACATCGCGTGGTGGCCAGTGCTGAAGAGATGTGGATGTTGTGGACGGATTTCTTCAAGTCGATCCGGGAGGAAATTTTGCCACGGATTACACGGATGGACACGGATAAATAAATGAGTGCAGATCAGTTTGAGTTTGAGGTTGCGGTGGTTGGCCTTTCCGGACGCTTCCCGGGCGCGCGGAATGTTGGCGAGTTTTGGGATCGTCTGTGCGAAGGCGCTGAGCTGATTGGTGTTCTTGATGATGTTGAGCTGTTCGATGCCTCGTTCTTCGGCTTTACGCCGCGGGAAGCTGAAACGCTCGATCCGCAACACCGCATCTTTCTCGAAGAATCGTGGGCAGCGCTGGAGCATGCCGGCTACAGCTCGGAGTCTTATCACGGTCGCATCGGCGTCTTTGCCGGTGAGAGCTTGAATACCTACTTCCTGCATAATCTCTATCCTAATCGGAGGTTGCTGGATTCACTGGGCGCGTCGCAAGTTGTTATCGCCAACGACCGCGACTATCTCACTACGCAAGTCTCTTTTCGTTTGCATCTGAAAGGGCCGAGTCTAAGCATTCAGACTGCCTGCTCCACGTCTCTCGTGGCTGTTCACCTCGCCTGCCAAAGTCTATTAAACCGCGAATGCGACATGGCGCTCGCGGGTGGCGTTTCGGTAAGTGTGCCGCAAGGACTCGGCGGCGATTATCAGGAAGGCGGCATCATCTCGCCCGACGGGCACTGCCGCGCGTTCGACGCAAAGGCGCGTGGCACGGTGAAGGGAAGTGGCGCCGGTGTCGTGGTGTTGAAACGGCTCGCGGACGCACTAAACGATCGTGACACGATTCATGCAGTCATCAAGGGTTCAGCGATCAACAACGACGGCGCCACGAAGGTTGGTTTCACGGCTCCGTCAATCGAGGGTCAGGCGAGCGTGATTGAAGAAGCGCTGGCGCTTGCGTCAATCGAGCCCGAGACGATCGGGTACGTTGAGGCGCACGGAACGGGCACGGCGTTGGGCGATCCGGTGGAGATCGCGGCGTTGACGCAGGCGTTTCGCAGTGGCACTAAGGCGACAGGCTTCTGTCCCATCGGCTCAGTCAAAACCAACATTGGACATCTTGACGCCGCCGCAGGGGTGGCGAGCCTCATCAAGACGGTTCTCGCGCTCGAGCACAAACAGATTCCGCCGAGTCTGAATTTTGAGCAGCCCAATCCCAACATCGATTTCGCGAACAGTCCCTTCTTCGTCAACACGGAATTGCGTCGGTGGGATACGGGTGGGATGCCTCGGCGGGCCGGCGTTAGTTCATTCGGCATCGGTGGAACGAATGCTCACGTCGTGTTGGAAGAGGCTCCTGCACGTGAGAGTTTCGAGCCGTCTGGTTCACCACAGCTTCTGGTCCTGTCGGCGCGAACACAAAACGCGCTGGCCCAGGCGCGTGCAAACCTCTCGGCTCATCTGGCGCGACATCCGGAGCTCGAGCTTGCGGACGTCGCTTATACGCTGAGCGCAGGAAGAAAGTCGTTCGAGCACCGGTTAGCGATCGTGTGTCACGACCGGGCTGACTTAGATCGTACGACCGTTTTTACTGGCGCGACACAATACGAGAAACGGCCTGTTGCGTTCATGTTCCCGGGACAGGGCGCGCAGTACGTCGGTATGGGACGCGCGTTGTATGAACGCGAACCAGTGTTCAAAAAGGAGTTGGACCATTGCGCTGAGCTTTTGCGGAGCTCGTTGGGAGTAGACCTGCGCGAGATCATCTACGCGGACGATCTACCGGCCGAAGAAGCTTCTGCGCGTCTTGCTGATACGCGCTTTGCGCAGCCCGCGCTATTCGCTGTGGAGTACGCGCTGGCGAAACTGTGGATCGAGTGGGGGCTTGTTCCGGAGGCGATGATCGGGCACAGCATCGGTGAGTATGTCGCTGCTTGTCTGGCGGGTGTTTTTTCTCTCGAGGATGCGCTGCGGTTGGTGGCTGCGCGCGGAGAGATAATGCAGCGGCTTCCTCGCGGCGCAATGCTCGCGGTCTCGCTTACTCCTGCGGAAGCCGAACAGCTCCTGAGCGAAGAGGTCTCACTCGCAGCGGTTAACTCACCCGCGCTGTGTGTGCTTTCCGGCACGATTGAAGCCATTGATCGGTTGGAACAAAGGCTCGGAGGCGAAGGTGTGATCTGCCGGCGTGTGCACACGTCACACGCGTTCCACTCGGCGATGATGGAGCCGGCCATAGAAGAGTTTACAAAGGTCGTCCGAAGCGTTGGGCGACACGCGCCGCAGATCCCGTATCTCTCAAACGTAACCGGCAAGTGGATCACTGAAGCTGAAGCCATTGATCCTTCATACTGGGCGCGACATTTGCGCGAAGCCGTTCAGTTTTCTGCGGGCGTAACGGAATTAGTTAACGATCCGGCGATGGTGTTGCTGGAAGTTGGACCCGGACAGACGCTGAGCACATTGGCCACACAGCAAGGGGTTGATCGCGTTGCGCTCGCATCGTTACGTCTGCCGAGAGGTGAACATTCAGAAATCGAGTTTCTACTGAAGACGGTTGGACGACTGTGGCTGGCAGGTGTGGAAATCGACTGGTCCAGGTTTTACGCCGATCAGCCGCGGCGGCGTGTGCCGCTCCCACCTTATCCGTTTGAACGCAAGCGTTACTGGATCGATCCGCCCAATGAACAGGCTGAATTAAATGAACAAGTCACTTCAAATGAACAAGTCACTTCAAATAAACAAGTCACTTCAAATAAACAAGTCACTTCAAATGAACAAGTCACTTCAAATGAACAAGTCAGGAAGAGGGGCTTGCCCCCGCTGTTAGTTGAATCGGA
>DATENQ010000120.1:0-2298 GCA_035275005.1 Pyrinomonadaceae bacterium
GGGTTGGTTGCTTAGGTGTTTTCAAGACTTGTTCTTTTCCCTTGAGCGCCGTAATCGAGAACAAGTCAGGAAGAGGGGCTTGCCCCCGCCCGTGGTTGGGCTGGTTGGTTACTTAGGAGTTTTCAAGACTTGTTCTTTTCCCTTGAGCGCCGTAAGCCGAGAACAAGTCAGGAAGAGGGGCTTGCCCCCGCCCGTGCTTGGGCTGAAAGATCGCGTTGCTTAGGCGTTTCAATGGATGATGCGTGAGATGAGTCTGAAGGACCGTGCAAAACAGTCGAAGAACGCCCTGATTCTTTTCGCGGCCTATCAGAATTGGCGGATGAAGCGACGTTTCCGCTCCGGCAATCCGTCGTCGTCGTTGGGCTCGACTCACTCGCGAAAGAACCTGTCGCAGAGTTTGAGCTACATCGATACACAGTTTAACGACTATCTCTTCCATCTCGGCATTCAGCCCGGCGAACTCGCGGGCAAACGCGTTTTGGAAGTTGGTTTCGGCGACAATATTGGAGTTGGGTTAAGATTCATAGCTGCAGGCGCGGCGTTCGTGGCCTGTATTGACAAGTTTTACGCCAGCCGCAATCGCGAACAGGAGCGCGAGATTTACGAAGCCCTGCGCGACACGCTGGACGACGCGTCGAAGGCTCGCTTTGACGATGCCATCGAGCTGACCGGCACGCTTCCGCTCAATTCGGAGCGAATTAAGTGTGTATATGGAGTCGACGTCGCAAACGCGGAGCAACTTGGTCAGGAGAAGCCTTTCGATCTCGTCGTCTCTCGCGCCGTGTTACAGCAGATCTACGATCCTGATGAGACTATTGAAGGAATGGATCGACTGCTCGCGCCCGGCGGATTTATGTTACATAAGATCGATTTGAGCGATCAGGGGATGTTTCGCGATCGCGGCATGCACCCGCTGACGTTTTTGACGATTCCGGAGTGGCAGTATCGATTGATGGCTGAAGGCTCGGGACGTTCAAATCGTAAATTGCTCAACTACTACAAGCAAAAACTGGAAGCGTTGGGTTACGAAGTAAAGGTGCTGGTGACGGACATTATCGGTCGTAGCGGAAAAGGAGATCTGGCGCCCGTGGAATTCGATGCACTCGATCATCTCGACGAACCGATCGCACTGCTCGGCGGTATTCGTCAGCAACTGGCTCCGGAATTCAGAAAGCTTTCGGATCGTGAGTTAATCATCGACGGCATTTTTGTGGTGGCACGGAAAGCCCATCCACAGATTACACAGATTTGTTAAACCAATCTGTGTAATCTGCGGATACAAACACCTGATAATCATGGTTGAGGAACTGACCACTAGCGCGCATGCAAGCGAGGTAAGCCGAGGCGAGCGGTTCGAGTTCGGCAAGAACTGGAGCCGGTTTTTGTCCACTCTCGACGAGACGAAGATTGCCTCTGCTGAAGATTCGCTGCGCGCGATGCTTGAAATACAGGATCTGAAAGGGAAACGATTCCTGGACATCGGTTCCGGAAGCGGTCTCTTTAGCCTCGCTGCTCGCCGACTGGGCGCCACCGTCCAGTCATTCGACTACGATCCTAATTCTGTCGCTTGTACTACCGAGCTGCGACGGCGTTACTTTCCGAACGACGGTCAGTGGAACGTTGCGGAAGGATCGGTGCTGGACGCGAATTACGTTCGCTCGCTGGGACAGTTTGACGTCGTGTATTCGTGGGGAGTGCTGCATCACACCGGCCAGATGTGGACCGCGCTCGACAATGCTCAGCTCGCCGTGGCGCCGGGCGGCAAACTCTTTATCGCTATCTACAACGACACCGGCAGCCAGGCCAGGCGCTGGCTTTGGATCAAGAAAACGTACAACGAGCTACCATCGATACTGCGGGTCCCGTTCGCGCTCGTGGTCTCGGCCCCAGGTGAAGCCAAGTCAGTCATCGCATCCGTGTTGGGCTCCGGCGGGCGCTCGAAGCGACGCGGAATGAATCGTTGGCACGACATGATCGACTGGGTTGGCGGCTATCCCTACGAAGTCGCGACACCGGAGCAGATTTTTGAGTTTTACAAAGCGCGCGGGTTCGCGTTGGCGAAAATGCGCTGTGGCGGAGTTGGTCTGGGATGTAACGAATTTGTGCTTGTGCGTAAAGCATAGGTCCTATAAGACCTATAGAAGAAGTTTTTAGAAGACTATGTCAAACGTCCGGGAGGAGCGTACCTCTCTAACAGCGAACACGATCTGGTTCATGTGTGCGAAGACGATCGCGTACGCTTTCAATTTTGCTTTACCCCTCGTGCTGGTACGCAGGCTCAGCCAGCATGAATTTGGT
>DATENQ010000121.1:0-14256 GCA_035275005.1 Pyrinomonadaceae bacterium
CGTACAACTCGATCGCTTTTGAGCTAACGCGCTCGGCCACTCGCGACGAGTAGAGTTTCGCCATCGCAGCTTCTTTGACGAAATTTATTCCGGCGTCTTTCATGCGCGCCGCGTTGTAGACCATCAGACGTGCGGCTTCCAGGTCTGTCGCCATCTCAGCCAGTTGAAACTGAACTCCCTGAAACTGATTGATCGACTTGCCGAACTGCTGTCGTTCCGCCGTATAAGCAAGAGCGCTTTCGAGCGCTCCCTGCGCGATGCCGATCATTTGCGCGCCGATGCCGATGCGGCCTTCGTTAAGTGTTTCGATCGAGATCTTGTAGCCCTTGCCCGCTTCGCCGAGCAGGTTCTCTTTCGGCACCTTGCAGTCTTCGAGGATCAACTCGACCGTTGACGACGCGCGGATGCCGAGTTTGTTTTCCTTCTTGCCGATCGAGAAACCCGGAAAACTCTTTTCGACGACGAACGCCGTGATGCCGCGATAGCCGGCTTCCGGATTCGCGTTGGCAAACAGGACAAAGATCTCGGCTTCGATACCGTTCGTGATCCAGAGCTTGCGGCCATTGAGGAGATAGTGATCGTCCTTTTCTACGGCGCGTGTTTGCATCGCGAATGCGTCGGAACCGGAACTGGGCTCGCTGAGCGCGTAAGCGCCGACATGTTCTGAGGCGAGTCTGGTCAGGTAATTCTTTTTCTGATCGGGAGTGCCCCAACGGATGAAGGCGTTGTTGACGAGCGTGTTCTGCACGTCGACAAAAACTCCGACTGACGCATCGACGCGCGACAGTTCTTCAACCGCGAGAATTGCAGTGAAGAAACTCGCAGCGGCGCCGCCGTACTCCTCGGGAGTTTCAATGCCCATCAATCCGAGGTCAAAACACTGCTTGATGATCGCCGGGTCGAGCTTCGCGGCCTCGTCCATGTGTTCCACGCGCGGGCGCAGCTCGCCCTCCGCGAATTCGCGCACGCTGGCGCGAAACATCGTCTCGTCTTCAGAGAGCGTGGTGAGCGGTGTGCCTGAAAGCGGCGCGATAGCTGTTTGGGATTGACTCATTGTTTAGTGCCCGTTTTACGGTTATCGAATAGAACGTAGCATGATAATCAAAGAGAGCGTTTAATCACAAAGACACTGGGTCACTTTTAGCGGCGGCATAACGGTTGCCGCCGGATTCTGACCGTGTGGTACCGTACTTTGATGGCGAACGATGTTCTGAGTGAGAAGCGCAGTGGGGGCAGGAGATTTGCGCCACTTGGAATCATCTTCGGACTCGTGGGCCTGCTTTTGTTTGCTTATTTTGTGAGCAAGGCGGGCGTCGGCGAGATCTTTTATCGAATTCAGCGCCTCGGCGCCGGCTTCCTCGTCATTCTCGCGGTTTCCAGTCTTCGTTACATCGTTCGCGCGCTCGCCTGGATTCGCTGCATCGAGCGTCCACATAGACTTCCTTTTCGCGATGCCTTCGCCGCCCGCATCATGGGCGACGCGCTCGGCAACATCATTCCGTTTGTCAGCGTGGCGGTGAGTGAACCGTCGAAGGCGGTGTTTGTAAAAGATCGCGTGCCGTTGCTGGTCGGACTTTCAGGACTCGCGATCGAGAACATCTTCTACGCGTTGTCAGTCGCGCTCTTCATCTTCAGCGGCACCGCGACGCTGCTGCTCACGTTTTCACTGCCGAAGGGTCTGCGATACGCCAGCGTCAGCGCGCTCATAGTCACGCTCATAGTCATTCTGCTCGTGTACCTGATGATTCGGAGCCAGGCGAGATTTATTAGTGGCACGTTGGGTTTCCTACAACATCGCGGGATAGCGCGGAAGTTGATGGAAAGGCTGAAACCGCGAGCGCGATCACTCGAAGAGCGCGTCTACGGGTTTTACGCGGACAGCGAACGCAGCTTTCTTTGGATCTTCGCGCTGGACTGTTGTTTTCACCTCGCGGGCGTGCTGGAGGTGTTCATTACGCTTTCGTTTATCAGCCCGGTGGCGCCGACGTTAACGCAGGCTTTCATACTCGAATCGGTGAATCGAGTGATCAATGTGGCGTTCAAGTTTATTCCGTTGCGCGCGGGTATTGATGAAGGTGGAACGGGTCAGGTGTCGAAGGTCCTTGGCTTCGCGCGCGGAATCGGCGAGACGCTGGCGATCGTGAGAAAAGGCCGCGACATTTTCTGGAGCGCTATCGGGCTAATATTGATCTGGAAGAGAGGCTTTTCGTTGCGTGGGCTATCAGGATGATTTCACGCAAAGGCGCAAAGAAGCAAAGGAAGGCTTCTGTTGCTTTGCTCCTTTGCGCCTTTGCGTGAAACTTCTCTCCAACTATTCATACGCCAGAGCATTAACCGGATCGAGATTCGAAGCTCGCCACGCTGGATACAGCGCGCCCAGGATCCCGCCAATAACGCCAATCGCCGCCGCCACGACTGCCCACGTCCAGCTGTATTCAAAAACAAGCCCGTAAGTCTTATGAATCAAATACCCGGCAATTATCGACACCACGAACCCCGCCACTAGCCCGATGATGCTAATCAGAATCGCTTCCTTCTCAATGATCCCCACGATGTAACTACGCGAAGCGCCCATCGCCTTCAGGATACCAATCTCTCGCGTGCGCTCGGTGATCGTCGTGTACATCGCCAGCATCACCACTAACGAACTGACCACCGCCGCGAGCCCAACCAGCACGCGCAGGAACACACCCAAATACGGAATGCTCTTCTCAAAACTCGTAAATACTTCGCGCGTTGGCTGGATCGTGTTGCCCGGCAGTTCGCGATCGATGCGCTGCGCGACTTCCTGTAACTGATCCGGATTGCGCAGCTTCACAAAGATAAACGTGCACTTGCCTTCCGATTCGAGCGCCTTTTGCATCGCTTCAAGCGACATCTTTACGCGCGCGCCCGATTCAGGTGAATAGATTCCGACGACTCGATATTCGCCGGTTCCGAACGGTTTGATCGTATCGCCAACCCGAAGATTGCTGTTTCGTGCTTTGGTTTCATCGATGACGACTTCGTTCAGCGCTTGCGGACCTTGCCCTTCGACCATGTTAATGCCGTTCATCCCGGCATAGGCGGCCCACGGCACGCCGTCGATCTGCTCGAAGCCGAAGCCTTTGTTGCCTTGAAAGATATAGCGAATCACAGGCAACGCGTCTTCGATGCCTTCAATCTGTTTCAGCCGATCGACGTATCGCGTGTCGAGATTGGCTGTGGTGGCAGTCAGTTGGACCGCGCCCGGACGCATGAAGATCAGCTCAGCCCGGACGTTGGACGCGCGTTTTTGCAGGTCTTCTGACATGCCGCGCGCCAGGCCGGTGAAGAGCATGATCAGGATGACGCCGAGCGCCACGCCGGCCACACTGACGAGCGTGCGAATCGGTCGCTGGCGAATGTTTGAAGTAACTAAATTGTCCATATGGATGACAGCGGCTGCGTACGCTATAACCATAAAACATTTTGGTCTAAGCTAACAACCGCAATAAGTCGCACATTTGCGCTGATGAACGCGGATTGCAATCGTAGCGCCAGCGCGGTTGAGGTATTCTTAACCCATATGAAACACCGTAAGGTTTCACCATTCATCTACTCCCTTGCGACTCTAATCATCATGCTGGCGCTGGTCCTGGTTGGCCGGAGCTTTGTACCCGACCGCGTCCAGATAACCATACTCGGCACCACCGATCTGCACGGCAACATCAACCCCATCGATTACTACACCAACAAGCCCGACAACCGCGGTATCGCAAAGGTCGCGACGCTGATCAAACGCATTCGCAAAGAACATCCCAACGTCCTGCTCATCGACTCCGGCGACACGATTCAAGGCTCGCCGCTCGAGTCAGTTCATGGCCGGAAAAACAACCAGCCGCCCGATCCGATGATGCTCATTATGAGCTCTTTGAACTACGACGCGATGACGGTCGGCAATCACGAATATAACTTCGGTCTCAAAGTGCTCGAGAAAGCACGCAAGGAAGCAAACTTCCCCTGGCTTTCCTCCAACACCTACGACAAATCAACACAGAAACCGCATTACAAACCCTACATCGTTAAAGAAGTCGCGGGCGTGAAAATCGGAATACTCGGCTTGACGACTCCGGGCGTGCCCAACTGGGACAATCCGCCCAACTACGCCGGGCTCGAGTTTCACGAGCCGGTGGCCGAAGCGCGCAAGTGGGTCCCAATCCTTCGCAACCAGGAGAAGGTTGACGTTGTCGTGATCGCGATGCACATGGGTCTTGAAGAGGATCTGAGCACCGGTGAAGTGACCCCGGGGCAAGTGCCGCACGAGAACGAAGCGATCGCGATCGCGAAAGAAGTTCCGGGCGTTGACGTGATCTTCATGGGCCACACGCATCGCGACGTGCCCTCCGTTTACATCAACGGCGTGCTGTTGACGCAGGCGAACCACTGGGGACGCCATCTTGCCCGCGCCGATCTGTACTTACAGCGAGCGGGAGTCGGTTGGCGCATGTATGCAAAGTCAGCACGCACGATTCCTACCGACGATCGTGTCGAACCCGATCCGGATGTCGTCAAACTGGCTGAGCCTTACGATCGAGAGACGCAGGGTTGGTTGTCGCGAGTCATTGGCGAATCGTCGCAGGAGTTAACCGCACGCGAAGCGCGCTTTCGCGATACCGCGATTCTCGATCTGATTCAGAAAGTGCAGATGGAAGCGGGTAAGGCGGACGTGTCGATGGTGGCGAGTTTCAATGCCGATGCGCGCATTGATAAGGGACCGGTGAGCGTGCGTGACATAGCAGGTTTGTACGTTTACGAAAACACGCTCGTGGTGCTGGAAGTTACCGGTCAGCAACTCAAAGATGCGCTCGAACACTCGGCGAAATATTTCAAGGCTTACGAGCCCGGTAAACCGTTAAGCGATCTCGTCGATGAAAAGATTCCCGCTTACAACTTCGACATCGCCGAAGGTGTGACTTACGAGCTCGACATTTCCAAACCCGTCGGACAGCGCATCCAGAACCTCCGCTTCCGTGGTCAGCCATTGGCGCCCACGAAAAAACTCCGCCTCGCAACAAACAATTACCGCGTGAACGGCGGCGGTGGCTACGTCATGTACAAGAACGCGCCCGTGGTCTATCGCTCGAGCGAAGAAATCCGTGAGCTGATCATCGATTGGGTTGAAAAAAATAAGACCATCCCCGTCACTCCGAACAACAACTGGCGCATCGTCCCATAAGTTTTCATCCACAGATTACACAGATTCCGTGTAATCGGTGTAATCTGTGGAAACAAATGTCTCCGCGTCTCGCAGCGATATCCGGCAAACTCAAGGGAGGAATCTTCGCCGTCGACGAAGAGGCGATGGTTATCGGTCGTGAGACTGCCGCTCACCTCTGCATTGCTGACGCCTCCGTCTCGCGCCGTCACTCCAGGATCGAAAAAAAAGAGGACGCATTCGTAATCACCGATCTCGACAGTCTTAACGGCACCTTCGTCAACGACTTGCCCGTGAAAAGCCGCGTGCTCGAGCACGGCGATCGTGTGCGCATCGGCGATTCGCAGTTTCTCTTCCTCACGCACGAAGGCGACGCGATGTCGAAGTCGAGTGACGTTACGCTCGACGAAGCAACCGTAATCAGTAGCTCGACCGTGCAGTTTCGTTTCGACCACGCGATCAATCTGATGGCGCGCGACCTGAGCGCGCTGATGAAAGTCAGCACGACGATCAACTCGATTCGCGGTCTCGACGATCTGCTCGAACGTTTACTCGAGTTGCTATTCGAAGTTGTTCCCGCGGAGCGTGGCGCGATTCTGCTGACGAACGAAGGTTCATTCGAGACGAGCCTGATCTTTGGTCTCGATCGCGTCCAGGGAAAGAACCAGTCCGTAAAAGTCAGCCGCACAATCGTGCAGCAGGTGTTGAGAGACGGCGTCGCTTTACTGGCGAACGACGGCGCGGCGAAATCAACGCATGCATCCGAGAGCCTGGCCCTGACGCGCGCGCATTCAGTCATGTGTGTGCCGTTGTTGATCTTCGAGCGCAAACTCGGTGTGTTGTATCTCGACACCACGCGCGCGCGCGATCAGTTCAATCGTGATCACCTGCAACTCGTCGCCGCGATCGCCGGCATCTCCGCGGTCGCGATCGAAAACGCGCGCCAGTTTCAATGGCTCGAAACGGAAAACGAGCGGCTGCTTTCCGATGTCAACATCGAGCACAACATGATCGGCGAAAGCCCGGCGATGCAACGCGTCTATCACTTCATCTCGAAAGTGGCGCCGACGGATGCGACAGTTTTGATCAACGGCGAGAGTGGAACGGGAAAGGAATTGGCCGCCCGCGCGATCCATCGCAACAGCAAACGCGCTCAGAAACCGTTTATGGCGGTGAACTGCGCGGCCTTGAACGAGTCTCTGCTCGAAACCGAACTGTTTGGTCACGAAAAAGGCTCGTTCACCGGCGCACTCGCACAGAAGAAAGGCCGGCTCGAGATCGCCGACAGCGGCACGATTTTCCTCGACGAGATCGGCGAGCTCACGCCTGCGCTGCAAGTGAAACTACTGCGCGTATTGCAGGAAAGAGAATTTGAACGAGTCGGCGGAACGGTAACGATCAACGTCGATCTGCGCGTGATTGCTGCGACCAACAAGAACCTTGAAGAAGCGATCGAAGCCGGACAGTTTCGCCAGGATCTTTATTATCGTCTCAATGTTGTTTCACTCGAGATGCCGGCGCTGCGCGATCGTCGTGAAGACATCATGCTGCTCGCGAACTACTTCGCTGATAAGTACGGCGCGAGGTGTAATCGAAAGTTGCGAGGGTTTGCGCCTGAGACGCGCGCGTGTTTGACGGCGTACGACTGGCCCGGCAACGTACGTGAACTGGAGAACACGATCGAACGCGCAGTGGTACTCGGCACGACCGATCTGGTACTGGCGGAAGATTTGCCGGAGACAATGCTCGAGAGGCAAGTTAACTTTACTAATTCCGCCACATATCACACTGCAGTGGCACAAGCGAAGAAAGCAATTATTCTGAACGCAATGGACCAGACGCAAGGTAACTTCAACGATGCCGCGAAGCTTCTTGGCGTGCATCCTAATTATCTGCACCGCCTTGTACGAAATCTGAATTTGAGAGAGCAGTTGAAGTAGATGCAAAACGAACAAGTCGATCTACTCCTGCGCGAGGCGACGCCCGAGGACGAGCCTTTTTTGTTAGCGGTTTACGCCAGCACCCGTGCCGAAGAGCTGCAAGGAGTGGGTTGGGACGAGAATCAGAAGCAAGCCTTTATTAAGATGCAGTTTATGGCGCGCGAACGGACCTATCCTCAAGCCGGTAATCGAATCATTGTTTTGAACGGACGTCCGGTGGGCAGAATGATGGTCGACAGAGAGGACGCATTGATACGACTGAGAGACATTGCGCTTTTAACTGAATATAGAAACGCCGGCATCGGAAGCCGTTTGATACACGACCTGATGAGGGAAGCTGCCGCCGCGGGGAAACCGATCGAGCTGCACGTCGTGTCCACATCTCCGGCAGTGCGGCTGTACGAGCGTTTGGGATTTCGTTTAAGCGGTGACGAAACCGCCGCCTATCTGCAAATGAAATGGGTCCCGGCCACAACTTGAATTAATGCCTAGCTACAGGATCAATCCATACATCAGTTTCATAGAGAATCGTCTGTTTCCGGGTGAGATTCAACGCGCGGTCTTTCACCGGCTGACTGGGGAAATTATCGAATGCGACTTTACCCGCAGTTTGAACGCAGACGAGGCCCAGCTGCGACAATTGATTGAACGCGGATTTCTCATTACGCCGGATTACGATCCTTTAGCTCCCTTGCTCGACTGGTACGTGGCGCGTCCGATTCAAAACCCCGCCCTGGCATATCGTTCGACAACCGGAGAATGGATCCTCGTTCGTAATTCGATGGAGAAAAGGATCTATTCGCCAAAACGCGACGAGCTACCTGCAATCATTGAAGAGAATTTGTCGTCGTTGGCTGCTGATATATTTTTGATGGCTGACGGTACCAGAACTCTCCGGCAGATTTTTAGCGCGCTAAGAGACGGGAGCAACATTCTCGAGGATCTTGAATTCAGAAGCGCAATAGATTTCCTGACGAGTCAGGAACGGCAGCTCATCAAGTTCACCGCTCGGCGAGAAGAATTGGACCACCCATTTTCATTCGTGAATGTAGTGCCGCGGAACTTTTATCATTCCGAGAGAATGGACCAGCCGCGTGCTGGCAGTGCAAACGAAACCATAATCGATTTCCATTTACACGATATTGATGACGCGGATTGGGAATTTGATCTGATTGAACCTACTCTAAACCACTGTTTCCGCTTCCCTCATGAAGCGCTGGGTGGGCTCGATTATGGCTCGCGGTTTTGCGTGGCCGCGCTGAGGCCTGAGGTAGTTCCGTTACTGACTGACTCACGCGGACTCGAAGTGTTGGAAGTTGGCGGCGGCAGGGGAAGCTTTGCGCGGTCGTTCATACAACAAGCCGCGAGTTTCAATATTAACTATCACATATTAGATCTATCGCCGGCTTTGATGGCGAACCAACGAAAGATCTTGTCTGAGCTTCTTCCTGAGAGCAGGCATTTCCACCAGGACGCAACTGAGTTTGATCTTCCGGGCCACACCTTTGATCTGATTATCTCCAACGAAGTCATCGCGGATTTTCCAGTCGCACCCGTTCAGCGTGATGGTGACAATGGATGGCAGGGAGATGGCGCTTACTACATCGAGAAGTATGATCTTTCAGACAAAGATGCGCCCGATTCGTTCCTCGTTAACGCCGGCTGTTTTCGATTTATCGAACGCGCCTGGAAACATCTAAACCCGGGTGGGACGCTGATAGTAACGGAGTATGGGGCGGAGCATCTATATCCGATACAGTCTTATCATTTGAACCACGAGGAGTTCTCGATTCACTTTGGGCACCTTGCTACCTGTGCGGCGAAGGTAGGTTTTCAGTGCCGCTTGCTGACGTTGAAGGAGTTCATGGGTTTTGATGACGAGGTTCACGTGCTTAACGGACGTGAAGAACATTTGGTCTGTTTGAATCACGTCTTGAAGAGTCACGGACAGGTGCTTCCGTATGCGGTGATTTCCAAGTCAGACTTCGAAAAACGATGTCAGGGAATAGTAGAACAGACAGGATTGATCGGGTATTCTTTCTCGCCGCTAAAGACGCAGTTTCACTTTGGTCCAAACATAGCAGACTTTCTGATCTTGATAATGAACAAACCCAATCCACAGATTACACAGATTGATTAGTAAAAATCTGCGTAATCTGCGGATAAAACTCATTGGCCACAAGAAGGAGATTTGAATGGGGGCTTCTTTAACGCACGAAGAATTTTCTAAAAATGCAAATACGAAATTTCAGGTTGAGGCTGACAAAAACACTCACGTGGAATTGGATCTCGTAACGATCTCGGATCTCAAACTTTATCCTCAGCAGGAGGAATTTACCATCACGTTTCGTGGCCCATTAGACAGTTTTCTTGGCCAGGGCGCGCGTAACTTTGCGCACGAGCAAATGGGCGAGTTTGAGCTTTTCATCGTGCCCGTTCGACAAGATGCGCAGGGTTTTTACTACGAAGCTGTCTTCAATCGCCTCCGCCGGTCGTAATGCAATGAGCAGCCAACCACCAGGGCATTTAAATATCAGACTTCGCCCATTTGGCCCAGACGATTACGATTTTCTCGTTGAAGTTTATGGCAGCACTCGCGCGGAGGAGCTGGCTTTAGTGCCATGGACCACCGAGCAGAAGCAGGCATTTGTCCGATGGCAGCTCGGCGCGCAACAGGACCATTACGCGCAAAAATATCCCGGCGCCAGCCACGACATAATCGAATTCAACGATCGGAAAGTAGGCCGTCTCTACGTGGCCCGGTTGGACCATGAGATTCGCATTGCAGATATCACTCTTCTACCCGCTGAGCGAAATACCGGGATCGGGACCTACTTGATCAAAGAGTTGCTTGTCGAAGGCGAGCGTACGGGTCGAGTTGTTCGGATTTATGTAGAGGAGTTTAACCCTTCACTCCATCTCTTCGAGCGTTTAGGTTTCTCGCGTGGTGAACAGCACGGGATTTATCTGCTAATGGAGTGGACTGCCAGTCAGCGTGCTGACTAGTAGTCCCCTCGCCTGATTCAAATCCTAATAAACAAACATAATAAGGCCCACTCACTCTCGGACAGTTTGCCGAGAAGAGAACCGAGAGGATTTGCTGTGAGGGGAGCTAGGGATGCAGACGATTGATAACTGCTTCGTAGTGTGCGGCGCGGTCATCCCTGGTTCGAATCGGAACGAGCAAGAATGAAAACATACCAAGTGTTTCATGCTCGATGACGTAGGTATTCTGTTGCAGAGCCGTTTCTTTTAGACCACTAAAAACAAGCGAAAAGCCTTCTTTGCCCGTTTTAGTTTCTTTCCTGGTAGCGAGATTCGTAACGTCAACCAGCGTCACCGGAATCTTTGCTGCTTCCTGGTTGATGAGAAACTTTGTGTTGAGCTGCGATTCGAATGCGGCTTTACTCAAACCAGCTCCTGCTGGACTTGGCGTCCCTTCCATGCCCAGGGCTTTCTCGCCGACGCCCAGCGGGATTCCCGCAACAAGGGCCATTAACGAACCTCTCTTCAAGAACTCTCGACGCGAACTCGACATGTTGTGTCCTCCTGAAATGTGCCTCGAAAACCGGGTTGGGTAAAAATGGTGGTGCAGTCTATTGCTTCTCTGAAAAACTTTCAACAAAAAAACAACGATTGTGAACTTCATGCAACAATCCTTGCAATGAAACAACACTCTTGTAAAGTTTTTCTTTTCGATCTATAGTGCGCGGGCTCAGAAGCAAGACCACTGAAAGTTACAGACATAAATCGGCTCTGGGTGCCGCGCGTTGCTCTCCGTTGCGAGCAATGACCCGAGACCGATCGGAGATTTTGGGGATAGGCACTGAACCATCGCCGCCAACCTCGTTTAGTCTTCAAAAGATTCCCGCAACTACTTCTTGTAAGGAGAGGGTAAACATGGCCCAACCATATGTAGGCGAAATCAGGATGTTTGCCGGTAATTTTGCACCTGTCGGCTGGATGTTTTGTGACGGCCAACTATTGCCAATCTCAGAAAATGAGACTTTATTCAATTTGATCGGTACGACTTATGGCGGAGATGGACAGAGTACTTTTGCATTGCCCAATCTTCAAAGCCGGATACCTTTGCACATGGGTACCTTCGGTGGCCAAACATTCCAATTGGCGGAAACTGGTGGAACGGAGAGCGTAACGCTCACCACGCAACAGATTCCGATTCACACGCACCCTTTGCTTTGTGCCGCCAGCGGCGGAATACCCAACAGCAATCCCAACGGGGGTTTTTGGGCCCCGTCAACCGACATGCAGTACAGCACTGCGGCGGGTGCCGCTGTGATGGGTAATCCCCCAATCAGGAGCGATATTGCCGGGGGCTCTCAGCCACATGAAAATCTGGCGCCGTTTCTCTGTATCAACTACATCATCTCGCTGTTTGGGATCTTCCCTTCACCAACCTGATTTGGGTTGTTGAGAATGCTTAGCATCCGATGAAGATTGGCTGAACTCAAACAATAGATAGGAGTCAACAATGGCTGAACCGTTTTTGTCAGAAATCAGAATTTTTAGCTTCGGTTTTGCACCGAAGGGCTGGGCCACCTGTAACGGACAGCTTTTGCCCATTAATCAAAACCAGGCACTCTTTTCACTGTTGGGAACAACGTATGGTGGAAATGGGCAGACCAACTTCGCGCTGCCTAATTTGCAGTGCAAGTCGTCACTCCATGAGGGCGCAGGTTTCACTCTGGGTCAGACGGGCGGTGAGTTTGCCCACACTGTGACCATGAGCGAGATGCCGCAGCACCCGCATACCTTCACCCAAAATAGTTGTGTCTCTAGTGCGACTGCAAATGCCAGCGTCGGAGATCCCACTGGCGCATACTGGGCTAACAGCGGTAAGACCGCCTACAGCACACCGGATCCGAACAATCCGATCGTTACAGGAGCGATGAACCCGACGACGGTGAGCAATGTTGGCGGCAGCCAGCCGCATAACAACATGCAACCATACCTGGTGCTGAATTTCTGTATCGCGCTGCAGGGAATTTTCCCGTCGCAAACTTAGAAGAGGGAGATAAATCATGGATCCTTTTGTCGCTGAAATCAGAATTTTTCCATTCAACTTTGCGCCCAAGGGTTGGGCGTTCTGCGACGGTCAGCTTTTGCCGATTAGCCAGAATACTGCCCTCTTCTCGCTGCTGGGAACCACTTACGGCGGTGATGGGAAGTCAACGTTCGCTCTTCCGGATCTGCAGGGAAGCGCAGCTATGCATCCAGGACAAGGACCTGGACTGTCGCTCTATGATCTCGGGCAGATCGGTGGGTCGCAAGCTGTAACTCTGCTTCAATCGGAGATGCCGGCGCACCAGCACAATATTGGCATGGCTACTACCGCGAATGGCAATTCGCTTACGCCTATCGGCTCGACGTGGGCTACAACTCCGAGCGGTCGCGGATTGTTGTTCGTCTATAATCCTGGTCCGCCAACCGCCAAGATGCTCGCCGACTCGGTTCTGCCGGCGGGTGGAAGCTTGCCGCATAACAATATGCAGCCCTACCTAACGCTGAATTTCTGCATCGCGTTGCAGGGAGTCTTCCCGGCGCGGCCTTAGTCAATAATTCATTTACGGCGGTTTGGTCCAGCTCGCAAGAGGTGGGAAGCCGAACCGCCGTAGCTAAGCAAAAATTTAACTTTACTCCCAATTAAGTTACTCCCGCAAAAGGAGCCCGTATATGGCTTACGCTCGATCTCGGACAACTGCTCGGTTAGTTTTCTGCCTTATTGTTGTAGCTGGATTGATGATTGCCGCGCTCGCTTTCACTCCCTTTTCGGAAGCGTCGCGCGATAAGACGCCGAATACGCGTGGCGATCGGCTCGAGCGCGGCTATCGCATGCGCGAACGTGCTCCGGGCGCACCTTCAAACACAATGAACGCGGCGCCCCTCGCGCCAATGTTTGCCTCCATCACGGTTGACAGAACCGATGATGCAGCAGCGGCGGCTGCCTGCACTGCGGCGGCGAATGATTGCAGTTTGCGAGGCGCGGTGAGCTTTGCGAACTTGAATCCCGGAACGACTATCGTCTTGCCGGCTGGAACCTACCCGCTGAACATTCCCGGTGGTGCTCCGGAAGGATTCTCGGGAAACAACTTGATCGGTGACCTCGACATTGCAGGGAATAACACGATTATCAGTGGCGCGGGCGCTGCGACTACCATCATTCAGCAGACCCAGCCGAACGATCGCGTTATCGAGGTAAACCCGTTTCTTGATGCAAGCTTCACCACCGCCATTTCTGACGTCACTATCAGCGGCGGAAAGGAAACGACTGGTATTGGCGGCGGCGGTATTATCTCGGGTTCAATTAATAATTCATTGACCGTGACAAACTGCGTGTTCTCCGGCAACTCGGCTACCGGAGCGGGCACGATTGGTGGCGGCGGTATTGCTCATACGGGCGGAAACCTTACCATCACCGGAACCACGTTCAGCAGTAACTCAACCTCGTCCAGCGGTGGCGCGGTCAGTTATTCATCTGGTGATCCACTGGGGAGAAATCCTTCGTCCGGCGCCCTGTCCGTCAGCGGTTCGAGTTTTACCACCAACACTGCCAATTCAGTGACGGCCGGTGGCGGAGCTTTGGACCTTTACGACTTTAATCTTTCTACGAGTACTTATACCGTTAGTAGTTCAACTTTCTCCAACAACACGGCGCCCACTGGTAGCGGCGGTGCGATCATCGTCGAAAGCGGTGGGCCACTGACTGTAACTACCAGTTCGCTGACCGGCAACTCGGCAGGTAACGCCGGCGGTGCGGTGTTCTCTGTTGGCTCTGCTTCAGTTACGTATTCGCGTTTGTTTGGTAACACTGCGACCAGTGGTCGGACGCTGTTCAAGGCCGGTGCGGCCTTCACTGCGGATGATAACTGGTGGGGAATTAATACTGGCCCGTCGGCGGCTGATACCGGCGGCGGCATTTCCATCGCAAGTTACCTGCAGCTCAGACTCGGCGCCAGCTCCACTGAGCTTTGCAGCGGCCAAACGTCTGCGTTGACGGCTGACATTAAGCAAAGAAATACCGGTGGCGTCCTGACTACGGAACTGAATGGCCTTCCAACCTTCCCGGCGACTTGGAACGCCACGTTGGGCACGATCTCATCCGCTACAAACTTTGTGGAT
>DATENQ010000122.1:0-2217 GCA_035275005.1 Pyrinomonadaceae bacterium
GGGTTGGGCTTTGAGTACCAGAGGTCCTGTTGCTGGATTTGCTCGTCGGCAGTTTCGCCCAGTTCAGGTGCTTCAAGCGTAAGCGTAGTTGACCCCTTTTTTAACTCGATGATTGTGAAATCGAGTGACCTGGCCAGCCAGTCCGGTACCGGTCCTCGCTTAACACTTTCGCCCTGAACGGCCAAGCGTAGGCCGCGTTCAGCAGTCTCAACCAGAGTGTCGACCAAATCCTTGAGGGCAAGAATCGAGATGGTGCCGGAGGGCGTCTTCAGTCCTTTCAGTTTGAGTTTATATTTCAAGACTTCACCTCAACGACCAGCCATTCTCTTGAAGCGTGTTAAGCGAAAGCGTGAATCGGTCCAATTGTCAGATACATTCCGAAAGAATGCTAGTCAATTCGGCCAAAAATTCAGGATCACGAGCTTGTGGCGAGCGAGTCCGTTTGCTAGTTTGGCGTAGTGCAGCCCGAACAACTCAGCAGGACGATTGAGACTCTCTACCGATCGGAATCGGGCAGAGTTCTGGCGACGCTCGTGCGCCTTCTCGGGGATTTGGATCTCGCCGAGGAGGCAATGCATGAGGCATTCGCCGCTGCGCTGGAGTCGTGGCCCAGGACCGGTATTCCTGACAGCCCGCGTCCGTGGCTGATTTCAACTGCGCGCTTTAAGGCCATCGACGGATTGCGCCGTCACGCACGCTTCGACGAAGCACAGAAAGATTTAGTGCTCTACATGGAAGCGCGCATCTACGAAGCGCCACTCGATGACGAGGAGATCGAAGATGATCGTCTCCGTTTGATCTTCACCTGTTGCCATCCCGCTCTACCTCCGGAAGGACAGGTTGCACTCACACTGCGCGAAATCTGCGGCCTGACGACGGAGGAGATTGCCCGCGCATTTCTCGTTACGCCCGCAACCCTCGCACAACGCATCGTGCGCGCGAAGGCAGTCATCCGTGATAAATCGATTCCGTATCAGGTACCAGTCTCTCAGGAATTATCGGAACGTTTGGGCGCCGTCCTCCAGGTCGTGTATCTGGTTTTCAACGAAGGGTATTCGGCCGAACCCACCGGCGCTGAACTCAGCCGCGAGGCGATCCGCTTGGGCAGACTCTTACTCGAGTTACTACACCTTCACTCAATTGAAGAACCCGAGGTGATGGGTTTGTTAGGATTAATGCTACTGCAGGAGTCGCGCCGCGCCGCCAGAACTTCTCCCGAGGGAGATCTGATCCTGTTGGAGCAACAGGATCGGTCGTTGTGGAACAAGGACCAGATCGCCGAAGGGATCTCGCTCACTGAAAGCGCTCTTCAATCGCGCCGTTTCGACGCCTACACTCTGCAGGCAGCTATTGCCGCCGTTCACGCCGAAAGTTCCTCTGCAGCATCCACGGACTGGCGCGAGATTACGCTGCTCTACGACCGTTTGCTTCACATTCATCCATCCCCCGTTGTCGAATTGAATCGCGCAGTAGCAGTCGCCATGTGCGAAGGTCCGGAGCAGGGTCTTCATCTTATCGACGACTTGCTGGCGCGCGATCGCCTCACCAACTATCACCTCGCCCACTCTGCCCGTGCCGATCTGTGTCGACGACTCGGACGAATTCCCGAGGCCCGTGCTTCGTACGAGAAGGCGCTTGCCCTCGCGCGGCAGGAACCGGACCGCCGTTTTCTCGCGCGTCGGCTCGAGGAATTGAAATAAAAAAAGTTTGTCCGGGCTGTCGATTTTTCGTCTATCCAACGACTATAGGACAAAAGAACGATGAGCTACGGTTCCGAGTGAAGAGGAAACGAGTCATCGGAAAAAAGAAACAAGGAGAAAGTCAAATGCCACAATATCTGGTTTGTAACTACATCGCCGACGACTTCGACCCGTCCACCGTAACCGAAGCGATGATCGAAGAGATCCACGCACTCAACCGCGAATTGATTGCCGCGGGTGTCAGAAAGTTCGCCTGCGGCATTTCCCCGGTCGCCAATGCAAAAACGGTGCGGAAGCGGTCCGACGGTAAAGTGTCCGTCACCGACGGGCCGTACACCGAGACCAAGGAACACATGGGCGGATTCTGGATACTCGAATGCGCTAATATCGATGAGGCACTTGCATGGGCCAAGAAGGCTGCCATCGCCTGCGATGTGCCCGGCGAAGTGCGCGAGCTTCTTTTCTACCCGGACCCGGAGGGAGCAACGGAATAGTCCGTCTAAAAAGTTAGAGGAAC
>DATENQ010000123.1:0-9914 GCA_035275005.1 Pyrinomonadaceae bacterium
GCCTGGCCGGGGCCGAGATCCATTGGTCCCATCTCGTCGAGTAACAGAAACGGATCGAAGTCCGAAAACGATGCTTGTGGAAAAGGACGCCGGACGAGAAAACCCGCGCCTTCGAAAGTTTCGATACTGTTCACGACTCCCGCGACTGTTCGCGTTCCGGGAATCTCCTGGTTCTTCACTGTTGACATAAATCTCACCTTCCCTCTGATGTTGCTGCCGCCTGGTAACCGATCTTCTTCAACAACCGGATGAGCGTGTCGCGTTCCGCTCTGCCCAGTGACGAGGATGCGAGCTGTTCCATGTGTTCGGCGTGATCGGCGTACACGCGTGCGATTAATTTCTTACCTTCTTTAGTTAAATGAACGATCTTTGCCCTGCGGTCAGTGCCTGATGCGCGCCGCTCGACCAGACCTTTCGACTCGAGGCGATCGACCGCGACAGTTATCGAGCCGCTGGTTAACAGCACTTTCTTTCCGATTTCGTTGATTGGTAGCGGGCCCTTGTGCAGCAGCGCTTCCAGCACGGCGAAATCGCTACCACACATCTCCAACTCGGCAATACTGTGTTCAGCATACGCCTGAACCGCCCGTGCCGCCTTCCACAAAACCAGGAAGACATGCACCCCACTCCCGCCTTTTAACGATTGTAGATTGTTCGCGCTCATAAATATCTTGACGTCAAGATACTTTATATTAAGCCGAGTGTCAATTGTAGGGGTGGCACTCCGTGGCCACCCGTGATTCGACTTGGCGCGAGACGGGCGGCCACGGAGTGCCGCCCCTACAAAGACGCCCATTGGCAATGAAGGCGCCGCGTGGCAAACTACGGAACAATTGATGAGCCATGACGACCGCCCCTGACAACTCAGCGCACTTCCGTAACTGCAATCTCTGCGAAGCGATCTGTGGGATCGAGATCTCTGTTAAAGCTGATGGGCGCCTGGATATTCGTGGCGACAAGGACGATCCGTTCAGCCGCGGTTACATCTGCCCGAAGGCCGTCGCGCTGCAAGACATTCATTACGACAAAGACCGCCTGCGATATCCCGTGCGTCGCACCGCAAATGGTTGGCAACGCATCGCCTGGGACGAGGCTTTTGACGAGGTGGCGCAGAACCTCAAAGGCATTCACGCGAAGTATGGAAAGAGCTCTACCGCGACTTATCTCGGTAATCCTACTGTTCATAACTACGGCGCGATGCTGTTCGTGCCGGGGTTCATTCGCAGCCTGCACACGCGCAACAGGTTCTCAGCAACGTCCGTGGACCAACTGGCCCATCACCTGTCAGCCTACCTGATGTTTGGTCACCAACTGCTTCTCCCCGTACCGGATCTCGAGCGCACAAAATTCTTTCTGATCCTCGGCGCGAACCCGGCGGTGTCAAACGGAAGCATGATGACTGCTCCGGGTATGAACCGTAGGCTTCAGGAGATTCGCGAGCGCGACGGCAAAGTAATACTCGTCGATCCACGCCACAACGAAACCGCGCGACTCGCGGACCAGCATCTATTCATCCGCCCTGGCACGGACGTGCTCTTGTTACTTGCCTTGCTGCACGTAGTTTTTGAAGAAGGACTAACGAACCTGGGCCAGCTCGGTTCGTTTACGAACGGCGTCGAAACGGTCGCGCAACTCGTGAGCGAGTTTTCACCGGAGCGAGTCGCGCCGGCTACCTGCATCGAAGCGAACCAGATCCGCCTGCTGGCGCGAGAATTCGCCGCCGCTGAATCCTCTGTCTGTTACGGAAGAATCGGTTTGAGCACGCAGGAGTTCGGAGGCGTTTGCCAGTGGTTGATTAACGTTCTGAACATCGTAACCGGGAACCTGGATCGACCCGGCGGCGCGATGTTCACGTTGCCGGCGTTCGATCCGGTGACGGCGCCGGAGTCACTGGCGCCGCGCGGAAGTTTTGCTCGCTGGCACAGCCGCGTGCAAAAGCTTCCGGAGTTTGCCGGAGAGATTCCGGTCGCCACCCTCGCGGAAGAAATTCTCACCGAAGGCAAGGGGCAGGTTAAGGCTCTCGTGACGCTCGCCGGAAACCCCGTGCTATCGACACCCAACGGGCGTGAGCTGGATCGCGCGCTCGCGAGCCTGGAGTTCATGGTATCGATCGACTGCTACATCAACGAAACGACCAGACACGCGCACATCATCCTGCCGCCGACTTCATCGCTCGAACGCGGGCACTACGATCTGGCGTTTCACTTGCTGGCAGTCCGTAACATCGCAAAGTTTTCACCGCCGTTGTTCCAACGCGACGCGGATACGCGACACGATTGGGAGATCCTGCTCGAGCTGCAAACACGCATGGAGAATGGCCTTCTTAATCGCGTGAAGAACCGTGCGATGAAACAATTCCTCGGGCCGGAGCGGATGCTGGATTTGGCACTGCGTTTTGGACCACACCGTCTGAGTTTGCGCAAGGTTAAGAAAGCGGTCCACGGGATCGATCTTGGTCCACTGACTTCGTGCTTGCCGGGACGTCTGCGCACTGCTGACAAGCGTATCGAGCTGGCGCCGGAAGTTCTCGTCAAGGATATCGAGCGCGTAAAGTCAAAGTTTCCAGCTACTGCCGTGCACGAAACTAACGGTGAGTTGCTATTGATCGGGCGGCGGCAACTGCGCAGTAACAACTCGTGGATGCACAACAGCGAAAGACTAGTTAAAGGCAAGCCACTCTGCACGATCCTGATGAACCCGGCAGATGCGGATCATCGTGAGCTGGCTAATGGTCAAAACGTCCTCGTGCGATCGAGAGTCGGATCCATCGTGTTGCCAATCGAAGTCTCAGACGAAATGATGCCGGGCGTGGTGAGTATTCCGCACGGCTGGGGCCACGACCGCCCCGGCAATCAACTCGAAGTGGCCCAACAACACGCCGGCCAAAGCATCAACGACCTCACCGACAACCACGCCATCGACACACTCTGCGGCACCGCCGCCTTCAACGCCACCGCCGTCACAGTTGAAGTAGCCACAGATTTACACGGATAAAAATCCGGATTTAATCCGTGTCATCCGTGGTATATTGACTTAGCCTCGTAAGACCCTCACCTGGACCGAAATAGTCATTTCGACGGAGCCTCCTATATGAAAACCAGCCTTTCGTGGTGCGCTGCAATTATCTTCCTGTTTTTATGCATCACCGTCTCAGCCAACGCGGCTACGAACAAGAAACCGATCCTGATCAGCCAGGCCACAAGCACGCGGGCCGTGGCGTTCGAATCGGTCACCATGAAAGCTGAGCCCTTCGCGCTAACGGCAACCGTCCCGTTCGGCCCCGACACACGCACCCGAGTCTGTATTTTCGCGATGGATCTCGAGCTCCTGCCAGGCGAAGGCGCCAACGCTTTTACATCCGACGTTCAGGACGCCGGCGGCAAGCTCCACCCACTGCGAGTTGAATACGTGGGCAAGGTCCCAAACTTTCCCGGCATCACGATGATCGTCGTCCGGCTCGCGGATGATCTGGAAGACGTTGGCGACGTATTGCTGCGTCTTAACCTGCACGGCATGGCGAGTAATCGTGTGCGCATTGCAATTGGACACTCCGGCGGTGGACCAGCCGATGACGTGGGCGCTGTCGCAACTCCAGCTCCCGTAACTCCACCTGCCGAAGATCCGCCGCTTACTCTCGACGCATACACCGGCCCCGCCTCAGACGCCGACACAGTACGCTTTCTCGAACAAGCGAGTTGGGGACCAACACCCGCTGAAGTCACACGCGTCAAGGCGATGGGCTTCATGGCCTATCTCAACGAACAGTTCGCCCTTGCACCCACTAACGCAGCAAAGGGCTCAAACTATCCGGATCTAACTTTCCCTCTGGACGACAACACACAGCAATGTCCGACGACTAATCCTGTCGATCCCAACTACAACCAGGGAGTTTGTCTCCGCGATAACTACACCATCTATCCGGTGCATCGCACCTTCTTCAGCACCGGGCTCTATGGAAACGATCAATTACGGCAACGTGTTGCTTTTGCGCTGCACCAGATCCTGGTGGTCTCAGCAAACAGCGAGGTCAACCGTCCCAGCTGGATGACCGTCTACCTACAAGCTCTCGACCGAAATGCATTCGGTAATTACCAAACTTTACTAAACGAGATCACGTTGACTCCGGCGATGGGTGAGTACCTCGACATGCGTCTGAGCACGAGAACAAGCCCGAACGAGAACTTCGCTCGCGAAGTGCTACAGCTCTTTTCGATTGGCACTGACACGCTCAACCCTGACGGCACGCCGCAACTCGATGCGCAAGGTGTCCCCATTCCGAGTTACACGCAAACACAGGTGAACGAGTTTACGCGCGTGTTCACGGGTTGGAACTTTACTACTGCCCTCGGTGCAGGCATCACCAACTATCGCGACCCGATGGCGCCACGCGGCGGTCAGAATCACGACGCCGGCGCCAAGACGCTTTTGAACGGATTTACAATCCCTGCGTGCACGAGCACAAACTCCACGCAAAACATCGCTTGCGCACAGTCAGACATGACAGCAGTCATGTCACACCTGGCGGGCCATCCCAACGTTGGACCATTCATCAGCAAGCAACTCATCCAACATCTCGTGACGAGTAATCCGAGCCCTGCTTACGTCGAGCGCGTCGCGAGAGTCTTTAACAACGACTGTAGCGGGCTCTATCCGCAAGGCTGCTCAGACGTGCGCGGCAATCTCAAGCTCGTGGTGCGGGCGATTCTGCTCGATCCGGAAGCGCGCGGTGACGTGAAGACCGATCCAAACTACGGCAAGTTGCGCGAGCCGGCACAGTACATCATGGGCTTCCTCCGCGCCTTTAACGCGAAGTCGTTTGACAAACAATCGACGAGCGATGGAGTTTTGGGCAACAGATCGAGCACTGACTATACCGGCACTCTGGACCAGCCGATTTTCCAACCGCCCACCGTGTTCAGTTACTACCAGCCAGGCTACGAGGTGCCGGGCACGAAGATACTCGGACCCGCGTTCGGCATTCTCTCGACAACCACAACGTTGCGCCGCGCAAACAATATCAACACGCTTATCTTCAATGGCGTTACCGTTAACTCGACGCCAACAGCTGCGAATCCGGATCGACCGCGCGGTACTTCAATCGATATCGCGAGCCTCGAAGCCCTGGCCGGAAATCCCGTCGATGTAGTCAACGCGCTCGACGCGTTGTTGCTGCACGGAACGATGCACCCGCAGATGCGCACTTCGATCATCACGGCGATGAACGCTATCAACGATGCCAACGTCACGACACGTAACCAGAAACGCGCGCGAACCGCGGTCTATCTGGTGGCAACTTCTTCTCAGTACGACATTCAGAGATAACAACCATGGCAACAACACGCAGAGACTTCCTACGTACAAGCGCATGTGCGCTCGGTAGTATGGCGCTGGCTTCCAGTATCGATACGTTCGGGATCGTTCACGCGCTCACGCCGCAGGCAGCCAGTGACTACAAAGCGCTGGTTTGCATTTTTCTGAACGGCGGCAACGACGGCAACAACATGGTCGTATCGCTCGATCAATATGATGGACCAGCAGGCAGTCTGGTTGAGGGCTATTCGAATGTTCGCAATGCGTCAGGCCTTGCGATCGCGAAGGCTAGTCTGCTGCCGATATCACCTGTAAGCGGCGGGTCGTATGGGTTTCACCCAAACATGTCAGACGTGCAAAGTCTCTTTAACCAGGGGAAGCTCGCCGTGCTGTGCAACAGTGGCCCGCTGGTTGAACCCCTTACCCGAACCACTTATCAGAACGGTACGGGCAAGAAGCCACTCCAGCTCTTCTCGCATTCGGATCAGGTCGGATTGTTTCAGACGGCAATCGCGAACAATGTGAGTCAAACAGGTTGGGGCGGCAGGCTGGCTGATAAGACGCAGGGATTGAACGGCTCGGCGACGTTTCCGAGTAACGTTTCGATCGCCGGTATCAATCTGCTTCTGACCGGCGTCGACACGCGACAACTTGCCGTAGCCGACTCGGGTACCCAGCTGAAAGACGTGCTGCAACTCACCATGACGGGCACGACAGCCGAACAGACATCGCGGCAAGCTTCTTTCAATGAACTGCGAACGCTCGATAACAACTTCAAGCTTGTGAAAGCGGCGAGCGATATCCGTTCGAGCTCTATCCAAACAGACAACGCGCTGAGCAGTGTGAATCCCACGCTGGCCACTTTCTTCCCAAATACGTCGCTGGGACGACAATTGAAACAAGTGGCGCTACTAATAAAAGCCTGTACCGATCCGACTGTCGGCATTAACATGAAGCGCCAGGTCTTCTTTACGCAGATCGGCGGCTTCGATACACACTCGGCGGAGATTGGTGGACAAGGGAGTTTGCTGACTCAGTTGAGCCAGGCGATCAGTGCGTTCTACGCAGCCACTGTCGAGCTTGGCGTCCAGGATAAGGTGACGACGTTTACGATGTCTGATTTTGGTCGTACGTTCCAACCGGCGGGCACGGGTGTTAATGCGGTTGGGACCGATCACGCATGGGGAAATCATCAACTGATTGTTGGTGGATCGGTGTTGGGCCATACGTTTTATGGAACGTACCCGACGCTGCGCCTGGGAGGACCGGACGATACTGACGGCGGATCGGGTCCGCGCGGCCGTTGGATACCGACGACGTCGGTTGAGCAATACGCCGCGACACTCGCGACGTGGTACGGGTTGTCGACTGCGGATTTATCGGCGGTGTTTCCCCTAATCGACCGCTTCTCGACCGCGAACCTGGGCTTCCTGGCGTAATTGTAGGGGCGGCCCTCCGTGGCCGCCCGTCTCCGAATTCAACAACGGGCGGCCACGGAGGGCCACCCCTACAAATAATGCCCCAATCGTGCAAAGGTTGGACCACAAACAAATTCGGCTGATCGTGGTGGCGACGGTGTTCGCTGCGGTTGTGGGGTTCGTGTTGTCTCACCACGTGGGGACGCGGAGTGTCCACGCCTTCTCTGCCGGGCCTCCTGCTGGTTACACGGGCGCGCCCGGCGAGGAGCCTGAAGCTTGCGCTGAATGTCACGTGCCGCCTGATGCCGGAACCGGAAAAATCGCCATCACCGCACCGCAGACTTATGTTCCCGGACAGACGTACCCCATCACTGTTACCCACACCAACGCGGATCCGACTCGACTTCGCTGGGGCTTCGAACTGACGGTCCTCGACACTGCTTCCGACGAGAAAGCCGGCGAGCTGCAAAGCACAAACGGTTTGACGCAGATCTTGAACAACGCCGGACCAGGCTCAGCGCGGCAGTACATTGAACACACAGCAGCGGGAACTTTTATAGGTCAGCAAAATGGCGCCAGTTGGACGTTCAACTGGACCGCGCCGGCAGTAGATGTCGGTCCGGTTACCTTCTACGCTGCCGGCAATCATGCCAACAACGACGGCAACACCTCGGGCGACAACATCTACAAAACCTTCATCGCCGTCGCTCCTGCTTCCAGCACGCCGGATTTTGCGCTCAGCGTCAGTCCTGCGTCGCGCAGTGTTGTGCCGGGTGGTAGCGCGCTTTACACCATAACCGTAACGCCGCTCGCGGGATTCACAGGTCAGGTAAATCTCAGCACGAGTAGTCTGCCGGTAGGAGCTGTTGGCGCTTTCAATCCAGCGTCGATCGAGATCACGGATGCTAATTCCAGGACATCGACTCTCACCCTGAGCACCAGTTTGAGCACGCCGGTTAATAATCATGCTTTCAATATCAACGCACAGTCAGGATCCACATCTCACTCCGTTCCGGCGATGTTGAATGTTGTGAGTCCAACTAGTGCTGACCTGTCGCTCACCAAGACTGCATCGCCAAATCCCGGGCAGGTAGGAATTAGTCTTACCTATCGCATCATCGCAACCAACAATGGTCCGGCAACTGCGACGAATGTGACGATCACAGACACGCTGCCGGCAGGCGTCACCTTTGTTTCAGCGACTACAACGCAGGGTAATTGCAACGGTAGTGGCCCGGTGAATTGCAGTGTCGGCAATCTGGCTGTTGGCGGTAGCGCCATCATCACGATCGTCGTTACACCTTCCGCATCAGGTCAGATAACAAACTCGGCTACAGTCAGTGCAAACGAAAGCGATTTTGATTCGACTAACAACACGGCAAGCACGACAACTCTGATTCAACCAGCCGCGGCATCGCCGACGATGTTGGACGACAATCTCACGGTGAGCACCGTAATTGCCGGACTCGATCAACCGACCAGTCTTGCTTTCATCGGCGCAAATGATTTTCTCGTGCTGGAAAGAGCAACCGGGAAAGTTCAACGAATCGTCAATGGCGCTTTACACAGCACACCGCTGGACCTCGCCGTCAACAATGCATCAGAGCGTGGCCTGCTCGGCATCGCCCTGCATCCCAAATTTTCTGAGAACAACTTCGTATATCTGTTCTGGACCGAAAGCAGCACCGGCGCTGACACCGCAACCATCGATCAGCTACCACTACTCGGAAACCGCGTCGATCGTTACGTATGGAATGGCGCCACGCTCACTTTCGATCGCAACCTGATCAAGCTGCGCGCACTACAGCAGGACGCCGGCCAGCCTGCCCGTGGCAATCACAACGGCGGCGTCATCCGCTTCGGTCCTGACGGCAAGCTCTACATCATTTTTGGCGACAATGGCCGGCGCGGCTTTTTGCAGAACCTTGCCACTGGTGGACCAGTTCCCGACGATCAATTTGGTGGACCAGCACCTGACGATGCACATATGAGCGGAGTCATTCTCCGGCTCAACGACGACGGTTCAACACCAACGGACAATCCTTTCTTCAACGCGACTACAAACCTCCCCGGCGAAGCCGCCGCCAACATCAAGAAAATCTTCGCCTATGGAGTACGCAACAGCTTCGGCATGGACTTCGATCCGCTGAGCGGCGCCTTGTGGACGCAGGAGAACGGCGACGACGCTTTCGACGAAATCAATCGCGTCACAGCGGGTTTCAACGGTGGTTGGATACAAACAATCGGACCGATCAGTCGAGTCGCCGAGTTTAAATCAATAGAGACGACTTACGCTGCCGGAAATCTTCAGCAGCTCCGCTGGCCGCCGAGCAACATCGCGGATACGCCGCAGCAGGCATTGTCGCGGATGTACATGCTTCCGGGCGCGCAGTACGTCGATCCGGAATTCAGTTGGAAGTACGCGCTCGCACCGTCGCCGATCGGGTTTGTTAAGGGTGGCGGACTGGGGCCGCAGTTTGAAGGCGATCTATTCGTCGGCGCTTCACGTACGACGCTGCTCAACGGGTTTCTGTTCCGGTTCAAACTGACTACGGACCGGCAACATTTTTCCTTTTCCGATCCGCGACTCGCGGATCGAGTTGCCGACAACCTCGATAAGTTTGATTTGACGGAGAGTGAGAGTCTGGTTGTCGGGAAAGATTTCGGTATTACAACTGACATTCAAACCGCGCCAAACGGAAACGTGTTTGTCGTCTCGCTCTCGAATGGAGCAGTTTACGAGATCAGGTCGAAGCCTTTGATCGTGTTGGAGGAAAACACGACCCGGGCCGCGGCGTTGGATTCGCCGTCGTTCTTACGCGATCCGTTCCGGCTTGAAAATCCCTTCAATTTCAGTTCGGATCGACACACGCGAATCATGATCTTTGCTACCGGGATCACACTAATGCCCGGCGAGAGTCCTTCGGCAGTTATGGTGCAGCTCGAAGATGATCAAAATCACGTTTATCCGCTCGTAGTCGAAGACATACGCAAGGTCCCAAACTTCGACTGGCTCTCACAAATCGTCGTCAAACTCCCCAATTCACTCGAAACAGAGGGCGATCACCGCATCAGCCTCACCTACCGCGGCATCACCAGCAACAAACCACCGATAACGATCATTTTGTAGGGGCGGCACTCTGTGGCCGCCCGTCTCGGATTCAACAACGGGCGGCCACGGAGTGC
>DATENQ010000124.1:0-10034 GCA_035275005.1 Pyrinomonadaceae bacterium
GATGTAAGATTTGAAACGCGCGAGTTTACAAGTGCCTATGAGAGGTGTCAAATCACAGCAGTTTGTCAATTCCTGCTTCGCGGTGAAACGTTGAACGTGCAAGAGCCGGTAGCGGTGTGGTGACTACCGTCATTTAATTCAACTGTTACCGTAATGGCTTTGTCTGCAACGCCAGTTGTATCCAACAGGATCTGACTGGTGTTTTCACCTTCGAGAATTCGGCCCGCCGTTGTGTCCCAGGTCAGAGAAATGCGTTGTCCCGTACGCACATAACTCGCCGTAATCACAACTTTCTCGCCCGCGACAATGCTTGTCTCCGGGCATCGGACAGAGTTAACCATGTGAACGTGCGGGAAAATTACTGCAACAAACTCGCGGGGCCTGCGATAGTAACTTTGACAAACCGGCCAGTCTTTTTTGCCTGCGATGTAATTGATCTGAAAGACTTCTCCGCCAAACGTCTTCAGTAACACACCGTTCTGTTCATCAATGTAACCGCGATAACCCATACCTCGCGGCCACGAAGGATCGAAGGACTTGAACCGTCGCTTATCTAAACCCAATGCTGCAAACGTGGTTCCAGACTTAAGCTCCCTTTGTATCGACAACACCGTATCTGCCGCAATCTCGCAGTCTTGAGGTTTCGAGAATACGATCAGGATCTCTTCGTTGTTGATGTTGAAGTAACAGTACTGTTCCTCATTCGCGCATTGTCCGAACACACGCACTACATCTGCTCGGATCGAGTGCAACGGCTTCAAGCCACGCCACTCTTCGGCGCCGGCCTGCGACACCGCAGTCATGAAGACGAAAAAGAAGAAGAAGAAGAACTTGCCCACTGGATTCACGTGTTGAGAAATGCTAAAGCCTTAACTTATGGACGACAATCCTGACAACCCCTTCCCGGAGCCCGTGGAAATCGAGATCACCGACGTCTTTGATCTACATACCATTCCTCCGCGCGATGTGAAAGCCGTCGTCGAAGAGTATTTGCGTTTGGCCCATGAAAAAGGATTCAGGAGCGTTAGAATAATCCACGGCAAGGGCATCGGCGTCCAACGCGAGATGGTCCGTTCAATCCTCGCCCGCACCTCCTTCGTTTCCGACTGGACCGACGCCCCACCCGACGCCGGCGGCCTCGGCGCCACGATCGCGACGTTGAAGACTTAGAAAGCACTCTCGGCTAAGCTGCGCGAAATGCTAAACTGACTTGTCGGACAAACCCTATATTCAGGTCCCTTAAACTTCGAAAGCGCATGCTGGTAGTTGAGCGGAAGAGTTCGCTAATTATGTTCGTCCTTCTGTGTACTCTGGTATTTGTGTGCCACGTCGCCTTCGGTTTCTACTCTTTCCATGGTTTTGAAGCTCCGCCGGAGCTCGAGTTTCTTTACCGGGCAGCTTTTGTGTGTGCTGTTGTTTGGTGGTTGAGAGCTGACGAAAGACGTTCGGCTGTCACGCCGATGTATTGCCAGGGCATGTTGGTTGGTATTGGCTGGCTAATCATCATCCCTTATCACCTGCTCAAAACTCGCGGTGTAGCGGGGTTGATTCCGTTGCTGGCTTTAATGCTGAGTCCTGTTGCAGGTCGAATAGCTTCGGTATTTGTTTATCTAGCGCTTCCTAACTAAAACTCCTCAAACTAAGAATGGCACTTGGATCGGGTCAGTACAGGGAGCGGTAGCGACAGTGGAAAGCCCGACCGCGATATCGAGCTTCCCGTCATTGTTCAGATCGCCCGGGACTGGTTGAACAGGATCGCCTGTTACGCGGTTCCAATTTCTGTGATGTGTTGGGGATTGGTGCCACCCACAGTCCGCGACTGAGGTTTCGCCCGCCCACACGAAAGAACGACGATGCTAAGCTGCGCCGCATGTTCTGTAAGCCTTCTCCTCCGTTTGTTTGGATACTGATAGCGCTGTCGCTCACGTCGAACACCAGGCCTCCGGCGCAACTCGTCCGAATCCAAATTCAAAGTGAGTTGCGAAAGAATGACCCGCTGAGCTACGCAGTCGTTTACGCTCGACGATCAAACAATCAAGCTGCGTTGAGTGAGATAGCGATTCGTTATGCCGAGTTGGGCGACTTCGAACAGGCGATGAGGATCAACGAGTCTGCCACTGATGAGGATTGGCGGACCGGAGCCTTCGGAAAGATCGCACTCGAGTATTGGAAACACGGTCAACGAGATAAAGCGCGCGAGCTGTTTTTGCGAGTCGCCGATCTTCCGCTCCCCAAAGACGTAATCTACATCTGGGGCGACGTCATCGACGACATGGCTGAGGCGCACCAGTTTGATCTCGCTTTGGATATCGACAGTGCTATGGGCGCAGCCGGAGGCACTATTGCCGGGAACGAGTTGGCGACAATTGTGGAGGAATTTATCGAGGCAAAAGCTCAGAATCCAGGTTTACCGGACATCCTGCCGCGCGTGGTTTCGATTGCGAAGAACTTAACTGAAGCAAACGACACGACAGTTGCGCTCAAGAGAGTTGCAGTGGCCTATGCGGTTCGTGGCCAGTACGACCGCGCCGCCAAACTGATTCAACGATTCGAAGATGACTTCGACAGGGACGATGGCGCACATGGCCTGGCGATTCAATTTGCGAAACTCGGTTTGTACGATCGCGCCCTGCAACTTGCGAACAGCGCGGGAGACTACTTTGGCCAAATTGCGCTCGTCGGAGTTGCGACCGAGGCTTTAAATCGGCAGGATAAAAGCAAAGCACTCGAAATTGTCGCGCATACAGAGGCACTTCTCTCGACACAGAGAAAGGCCGTGGACCATGAACCTGGTGAAACCGAAGCTCGTTCACTCTCCGAGTTGGCGGCTTTGTATTCACAACTCAACCAAAAGTCTCGTGCCGTGGAGCTGGCGGAGTTGTCGTTCGAGACAGCGAAATCTCTTGGCAAGCCAGGCGAACGATATGGCGCCTTGCGAAGCGCGATAAATGGATTCTGTGAAGTAGGTCTCTACGACAAGGCAATCGAGGCAACAAGATCGCTTGATGACTATGATCAGCTTCAACTCGACGCCGCAGGTGAAGTCGGTGCGCACGCCGTACGTAATAGAGAGCTTGAGGCAGTTGACAAGATTGTCAAAACGATAGAGTCAACTCCACTCAAAGGGAACGAAGAACTGAGAATAAAAGCCCTCGTTGTAATCGCCCGGGCAGAAGCAGAACAAGGCCGTTTCGCGGCAGCGCAGGAGTTGTTATTCAACACGATGCCACTGGTTGAGAAATTAGAGTCGACAAAGCACATGCCGGAGACTCTGAAAGACTTTGCCGTTGCATTTGCAGAGGTCGCCAACATTCGGACTGCGTTGCAGTGGACTTCCAGAATTAACGCGACATACTTCACCACTCATGCACTGATTGATATCGGCACGATTTGCGCGAAGAGAAAGTTGACGCTTGATGACGGTGATCTGGTGGTTCTCAGGGACATAGTAAAAGCCGATTCACTCGCGAAAATAAAACGGTGAGTTCTCAAAATAAATGAAGTCGCATATTGTGTCAGGTATTGAAAGTTCGATATGTCCTCCTCACAAAAGATGGTTGGTACCTCTTAACGACGGTGGGCAGTCATCGGCAGTTTAAGCACCCAACAAAACGCGGTCGGGTTACGGTTGCGGGGCCACCCGTCTGATGAGCTTCATCCAAAGACTCTTAACAATATCTTGACGCAAGCAGAACTAAAGAAATAAAGTTTTATCATGCGGTACGCAATGATCATCGAACCGGGCGAGCGCAACTATTCAGCCTGCCTTCCTGACTTACCAGGTTGTATCGCAACGGGCAAGACCATTGACGAATTGCGAAAAAATATGGCTGAAGCGATTGAGCTTCACCTTCAAGGCATGCGTGATGATGGGCTGCCAATGCCGCTACCTACAAGTCTTGCAGACTACGTCGAGGCTGCCTGACACCTTATTCAAGGCGGTCTTAAACAATATTCTTGTACTGAAGTGTGGATGACCCCACTGCAAATAGTTATCCGCTCAGAAAACCTATGACACGCATAAAATTATTCCTTCTTGCCTGCCTGCTGCTAACAACCACCTTCCCAAACTTCGCGCAACAGCAGCCCTGCAAACCACCGGTTCCACTGCCGAACCCGACTGACCCAAACATCTTTACCGATGAACAGGAGGTCTATCTCGGCGATGCGGTGGCGGAGCACATTCAGCGGAACTACAAAGTCATCGAAGATCCGGAAATAACGGCGTATCTGAAATCCATCGGCGAACGTCTCACCAAACATCTGCCGTTGAACCAGCTGCGCTTTCAGTTTTTTCTCGTCGATCTCCCCGATGCAAACGCTTTTGTAATTCCCGGCGGACGCATTTTCGTCTCCAGAAAACTGGTCGCTTCAGCATTGAACGAGGACGAACTCGCCGGCGTGATTGCACACGAGTTGGGCCACCTGGTCGCGCACCAGGGCGCCATTGACACGACGCGCACGTTCAAGGAAGTTCTCGGTGTAACTTCCGTCACCGATCGCCGCGACGTTTTCGATAAATACAATCAAATGATCGAGAACCTCAATCGCAAGCCGGGCGGGTTCAAAGTTCAGGACCGTGAAAAGGGCCAACTGTTCGCGGATCAAGCAGGGTTGTATGCGCTTGTCGCCGCGGGTTATGACGTCTCAGCAATGGCGAGTTTTTGGGATCGCATCGCCGACACTCAAGGTAAAAAGGGTAGCTGGTTTTCAGATCTGTTTGGCACTACACGTCCAGAACAAAAGCGACTGCGCGAGATGAGCAAGGCCGCGGAAGCTATGCCGCCGAATTGTCGTCAACAAAGTGCGGCGAGCCAGTCAGAAACTTTCAAGCAGTGGCAAGCCAAAGTCGTTGCTTTCAGCGGCGCCGGCCGAAAGGAATCGCTGCACGGAGTTATATCGAAACAACAACTGTCACCTCCACTGCTCAGCGACATTTACAATCTGCGGTTCAGTCCCGACGGTGCTTACGTACTGGCTGAGGACGGCGGTGGGATCAACGTATTGTCGCGCGAACCATTTGCGGTGCTCTTTCGCATCAATTCCGACTTCGAAAATTACTACGCAAACTTCTCTCCCGATTCGAAGGAGATCGTCTTCTACAGCGATACCCTCCGCGTGGAGCGCTGGAGTGTTCCGGAAGCTCGACGGCTTGACGTGAAAGAGATCGTAGTACCCAAAGGCTGCTTGCAAACTGAGTTGTCGCCCGACGGAAAATTGCTGGCGTGTCTGGACCTCGACTACACGTTGAATCTGATCCAGGTTGCTACCGGAGAAAATGTTTGGCGCAAAAAAGAATTCTATGCTCCGGACTACTGGACATGGCTGACGATCTACTCGGAGTGGCAACAGCGTGGTGACGACAGCACTGACTTGAATATGGCATTGCTACACATGCATTTCTCGCCGGACGGCCGTTACTTCGCCGCCGGCTATCATGGGCCATTACAGTTTCGTCGCTATAATCGAGGTGACGTCGGCGAGGTGCTCGACATAACGACGATGACGAAGGTTTCCATACCTGACTCTATCAAGCGTTACATCGCCAGTGGATTTACGTTTATGGGCAACGATCGAATCGCCGGCATCAACCATGAAAACTTCAAGAAGTCGGCGATAGCCAAATTTCCTTCCGGTGAGGTGTTGACCGAGATGGAACTGTGGCGCCCCAGAATGACCGCGGCAACGCGCGGCGACTACCTGTTGATTCGGCCAGTCAAAAATTACGCGTTGGGTGTGATGGACATCAAGACAAAAACGATTTCGAAAGTTAACGAACGCGCCGCGCTCGATATTTTCGAACCGTTCTTTATCGCGGAAATGCGCAATGGGCAGGTCGGACTGTACAAACTGGAAAAGAACGAGATCGTGGCGACGGCAGTGGTGCCCAACAATTCGCTGGGCCGTTTGCGAGTCGCCGAAGTTTCTCCTGAGTTGAAGTGGCTGGCGCTATCCGGACGTTCACGCGGCGGAGTTTGGAACCTGGGCAAAGGTGAAGCAGCTCTGGCACTGCGTAATTTTCAGGGCGGTTACGTGAGCGATGATGGTTTCTTCTATGGCGATTTTCCGAAGACCGAAGAGGTAGACCGCAACATCGCGAAGTTCAATCTCAGCAATGGCGATGCCGTTAGTGGACCAAAGATTGAAACTAATGCGTCGTATCAGTATGGCCAATTTCTGTTTACCATCAAGCCGGCGAAAGGCGTTGAGAAACCGCCGAAAGAGTCGGGCGATGAGGAACCTGCGTTGGACCCCAGGCTGTATAGCCGCAACGTGATTGTGGAAATGTTTGACTCGCGCACGATGAAGACGTTGTGGTCGCAGACTTTTCCGAAGGAGGCGCCCCGCGTCTGGATCACGCCGGTTAATCAAACGCTGGCCCTGGTCTGGGACGTTTCGGCCGAAGCGGCGAAGGCAGAAATAAGCAGCGATCCACGACTAACACAGCAACTTGCGCGGATGAAAGAGAAGCAGGGCGATTACTTTCTCAAGATCATCGATGCGCAGGATGGAAAAGAAATCGGGAAGTTGCTGATCGAGACCGGGAAGGGTTCGTTTCGTGCGTCAAACATCTTTGCTGTCGGTGATTCGGTGATCATGACTGACAATCGAAACCGCGTGCTGGTCTACTCGCTTAAAACCGGCGAACTGAAGGGTCGTGTGTTTGGAGCGTATGCGGCCGTTTCAGAGGTTTCGAAGTTGCTGTGCGTGGAGAACGAACGAGGAAAGCTCGCTGTTTATGATCTGGAATCGATGGAGAAGCGTGACGATCTTAGCTTTCCGACTCCCATCTCAATGCTGCGGTTCAATAAGGACGGGCGACGATTGTTTGTGCTGACGCGCGAGCAGACAGTTTACATTCTTGATGTCTCGAGCCTCGCGAAGAATTAACTCAATCCTCCAAAAGGAACTCACCCAAATGATCTATCCAGTGAAAATACTTCGACGCAAAATTGCGTGGACTTTAGTGGTTGTTCTGTCGTGCGGGTTGACTGTGTCGGCACAACAGAGAGGAGCTGCGGAACAAAAGACGGCCGGCTACTTTGAATCCATCCGAAAATCGCCGCCGAAGCAAATGGCCTTTCTGCTGAAGATGCCGAAGGGCGCAGATCTGCACAATCATCTTTCCGGCTCGATTTACGCCGAGCGTTATATCGAATGGGCGGCGGAGGTGGGTTTATGCGTCAACACCGCTACTATGTCGCTGGTCGTGCCGGCATCCCCATCCAGGTGCGATCCGGGTCAAGCGCCGGCGAATTCAGCGCTGACAAACTCATTACTCTACCGCCAGATGATCGATGCTTGGTCCATGCGCAACTGGCAGCTATCCGGGAAAAGCGGGCACGATCAATTCTTCGATTCTTTCGGCAAGTTTGGTCCAGCTACCTATAACAACAGTGGCCGAATGCTCGCCGAGGCCGTGCAGAGCGCTGCGCGCGGAAGAGTTTCCTATGTCGAGCTGATGTTAACGCCGGACGGTACTCCGACGGGCGTGGCATCGAGTCAAATCGGAGAGAAAGTCGGATGGGATGGAAACTTCGCAACGACGCTGAGCAAGTTGAAAGCGAATGGAATCGAAAACGCCGCGGCCATCGGCATTAAGAACCTCCAGGCCATGGAGGCTGAAAAGAATCAGTTGCTGAAGTGTGGCACTGCGCAGGCGGATGCGGGGTGCGCAGTTACGATTCGCTATGTGGCCCAGGTTTCGCGAAACAGCGCGCCAGGTCAGGTCTATGCGCAGATAGTGACCGGTCTTGCCCTCGCGAACGAGCCGGAATCAAAAGTCGTGGCTACGAATCTGGTCCAGGGTGAGGATGGTCTTAATTCGATGCAGAATTTCTCGCTGCATATGCAGATGTTGAAGTTTCTGCGTCCGCTTTATCCGAGGGCGAAGGTTACGTTGCATGCCGGCGAACTCGCTCCGGGACTTGTGCCGCCCGACGGTTTGATGTTTCACATACGCGAGTCGGTCATGGTTGCTCGAGCCGAACGTATCGGGCACGGTGTAGACATCATGCATGAGACCGATCCGTTTGCACTTTTGAAAGAGATGGCCCGTCTGAATGTGATGGTGGAGATTTGTCTGTCGAGCAACGATCTGATTCTCGGGATCTCTGGTGCCCAGCATCCGCTGGCGACGTATCTCGAATACGGCGTACCGGTCGCGCTGGCCACGGACGATGAAGGTGTCTCACGTTCGGAGCTTTCGCTGGAGTTCATGAAAGCCGCTGAGGAGCAGGGCCTCGGATACCTTCAACTCAAAACCATGTCACGCAATAGTCTTCAATATTCGTTTATTGCGGGAGACAGTTTATGGCGCGACGGTCGAAAATTTCTTCCGGTGGTCCAGTGCGCGCGTGACGTTGAAGAAATGAAACTCACTTCAAATAGTTGCCGCCAGTTTTTGAACGGAAGCGAGAAGGCCAGACTTCAGTGGCAGCTTGAACAGGATTTCAATGCGTTCGAGCGCGAGTGGTGACATGTGGCAAATTGTCCTGTTGACAGCAATTTAACACGGGAGTAGAGTCCCGAGCATCGAACTCAACTCACTTAACTAATGATCTTCATTCGCCTGACCCGAAGGAGGAAACAGGATGCGATCCTTACACAAAATCCCTGGTTAGTTACTGAAGATATCCTCCTTCTCAACGGACCGCACCCTCTCTCACAAAGGAGGAGTCGCTGTGCTAAACTTCGTGTCAGGTGGTAACGCTGGCGCTGTGCCCGAGCGTACGCTCAAGTAAGCCGCGAAGGGACTTATTAATGGCAAGACTTGAACAAGTTATCAACGAAGTACAATCGCTATCCTGGAGCGACAAGCGAGAACTGCGCGAGGCTCTCAACGATGAATTGGAGCAGCAACAAGCTCCACACGTGCAGCCGGTACAATCCAGTAATGGCGATGATGCTAAAACGCGCGAGCGACGCCTCGAGTGGCTAAAGTCGCATCGCGATGAATACGGCGGCCAGTACGTCGCCCTGGATCGTGACAAATTGATAGCCGTTGGTCCAACCTACCGCAGCGCGAGACAAAAAGCCCTCACCGCCGGCAAACCAAATGCTTTCGTCACCTACTTGCCAAAGTCCGATGAAATAGCTCAGATGGGAGGTTGAGAGTGACCTACCGACTCTCCTTCACGGAGTTGGTAAACTACGACGCCGGACAGCCAAGTATCACCGTTGGAATTACTTTGAGTGTCAGCCAGGGGCGAGTACCCTGCAACGCAAAGTTAGATACCGGCGCCTCGCATTGTATTTTTGCCCGCCATATCGGAGAAGAATTAGGAATCGACATCGAGACTGGCTTACGTCTGACAGTGGGTACGGTAACGGGCAATTTCGTGGTGTATTTGCACGAGGTAAATCTTTCGGTTGCATCCTTTGAGCTTAGCTCGCTTGTCGGCTTCGCGATAGATGAGCAGTTCCAGAGAAACGTGTTAGGACGTCGTGGGTTCATTCAGCAAATGTCGCTTGGATTGGTTGACTATGACGGAAAGCTGTACCTGGATCGTTATGAATCGTAGGATCGTCTCGAAGCTTCACCATGCCGCGTTACTCTTGTATTGGTCCTTGTTGCGAGCGACAATCCAGCAGCTCAATGTTCTGAGAATAAAACTTCTCACCGGAACACTCCCAGTAACGTGGCGCCCTCCTAACCCTTGATCGCGTGCCGGGTCGGGTGTTCTGCGGATGGTCGTCCGCATAAGCACCGGCAACGTCTCTTTCTTCTCCATCACCTTTCGACTCATCACCACTACGTATCCGAGGACTCATCTCCGTCGCATCTTCGTAGGCTGACTCATCGCCGAGTTTCTCGGGATCTTCTTGTTTCATAAATGAAGTCGGTAACATGTCGACGCCGGCAGGTCAGCGCGCTAGCGTACTTTTAGTGTGCGCTGCACGCTGTTCCGTCGATCATGGTTGGGGCGGCGTCTTTGTCTTTCGGAACGCCTCCATCGTCATCATGTAACGGGCGTTTCCGTTAGCTTCAATGTAGTAAACAAAATCCTTCGTGCGGATGTATTCAGGTACTG
>DATENQ010000125.1:0-18937 GCA_035275005.1 Pyrinomonadaceae bacterium
CGACGATACGGATCGAAATAATAAGGATCGCTTAGATAGGAGTTGTAGTCGCGATAGCGACCGTCGTAATAGTTTGGATACTGATAGGCGTAGTAATCGTCGACCAGGTAACCTGCATTGCGTCCATCGATCTGCGACAAAACGACGTCGGATGCAGTCGCGCCGAGTAGCGTAAGCAGCTCACCTTTGTTGATTTGCCCATTGCCGCCGAGGCCGACTACCTGCGCCAGACCACTCAACACCGAAACCAGCACCTGGCCGTTGTCGATGCCGACGTTGTAAAGACCTGGCTGCTGAAAATCGACCGCGCCGTATGGCGTTGCTACTTCGAAAAGGTCACCTGAATCAAGATAGCCAACGTCAAAAATCGCGGAACCGTCGCGCAGTGCTAACTGCGTGCGGTCGTCGCTGAGCGCAAGCACGTCGAGCGACGTGTTTGGATCGAGCCGGGCGTAATTACGTCCTGTAAATGCCAGGCTCGCGCGTGATTTCTCGCGCGTGTAGATGCGATCGCCGACTGAGAACGGCTGGTTAATTGTAGCCGTCGTCCACTGATCGCTCTGCGCGTTGGCCGGGTCGCTGTTGTTAAGTGCCACTTCGCCTTCGACTCGTTGAATGCGAGCGGCGTAAGGCAATGCTTCGGCTGACGCCGACTGCTCATGCTTCATCCATAACGCCACCCCGACACCTGCAAGGACGGCACACACCACCGCCACGATCACGAGGTGCGGCCACACTTTTACGTTCGTCATAAGAGCCCCCTCTAATTGGTTTTTCAGGCTATTTTGGGCAAGCACCATGCCAGCCGGCATATCAGACCGATCAGTGTTTATCTGCGTTAATCTGCGATATTTCTAACCCATATCGTCACGTCCTGAATCAAATCGTCTCGTAAACCTACAGATCTTTCGTACATTCCTTTCAAAGCGCCGTGGAATGGCACTTGCGAAATTAGCCAAGCTCTCTCCGCTCAGTACTGAAAGGAACAAGATGAACGTGAAACACTTAAAGAAGTTAGGAGTGACTTTGGCGATATGCGCGATGCTGCCGGCAGCCAGCGACATCGCCAATGCGCAGGGAAGGCGTGGTCGTGGCGAGGAGCGGAGGCAGGAGAATCAGGCCGCGCGCGAGCAACGACAGCAGGAACGACAACAAACACAACAAAATCGCCGCGAAGAACGGCAGGACAACCAGCAGCAGCGCTCGGAACAACGTCGTCAGGAGCAACAGAACAACAGCCAGGAACGACAGCAACGTTGGGAACAGCAGAGACAACAGCAACAGCAGGCTAGTCAGGAACGGCAACAGCGCTGGGAACAGCAGCGCCAGCAACAGCAACAACAGCGCAACGCGCAACAGCAACAACAGCGCAACGCGCAACAGCAACAGCAACAACAACGCAACGCGCAACAGCAGGAAGATCAAATCCGCCGCTCGCGCGAACGCGATGGTCGCTGGCAGCAGCAGCGAGAGCAACAAGTCCAGCAGTCGCGTGAGCGCGAAGGCCGTTGGCAGCAACAGCGTCAACAACAAGAGCAGAATAGCCAATGGGACTTGCGCCGGCAGCGTGAACAGCAAGAGCAACAGCAGGAACAGCAACGTCGTCAGCAATGGGAACGCGATCGCAATCGCGATCGAGACTGGGATGGCCGTCGTGACGACAACTTGCGCCAGCGCAATTATCGGCTCGAACAGCAGCAACGCGCCCAACGCTATAACCAGGATTGGCAGCGACGGCAGAACTACTTCAATCAGCGTCAGCGATTGCTCGAGCAGCAGCGACGTTTGAACCAGTTGCGTTACCAGCAGCGTTATCTCGAGCGAGTGCGTCGCGATCAGTTGCGCCTGCAGCAGTGGCGCTATAGCGACTACGGGCCGTACAACTATCGTTATCGCAGAGGCGGAAGCTACTACGAAACGAACCAGTATGGTGCGCAGATGTTGCAGCGCGCGATCAATGACGGTTACAGCGAGGGCTTCAACGCCGGACAAGCGGACCGTCAGGATGGTTACGGCTTCAATGCTGAAGAAGCTTATGCGTACCAGGACGCGAGCGCTGGCTACGACGGTTACTACGTGGATCTAAGCGAGTATCAGTATTACTTCCGTGAAGGATTCAGGCGTGGCTATGAGGACGGTTACTACAGCCGCTCACGTTACGGCCGCTATTCGAATGGAAGCTACAGCATCCTCGGTGCGATCCTCGAAAGCATCCTTGGGCTGCAAATAATTAATTAAGCCTGGCCACGGAAACACGGACAACACGGATAAGAATTTCATTTTCTGATCTGTGTTTTCCGTGTAATCCGTGGCTCACTTATTTCAACGCAAACCCTTTTCGCCTGATCGTCTTCACACAACTCGTATCGAGATCCTTAGCCGTTCCACGCTCGACAAACTCAGCGGTGAGACGCTGAATGCAGTCGATATTCTCGAGACCGCCCAGGCCGTGCGCTCCATGCGGCACGACGATGTGAAGACTATTCTTCAATCCCTTTGCGATCGCGTCACCATTTGAGGGCGGAGTCACCGGGTCCCATTCTCCCGTCAATATCAAGACAGGTACATCCGCACGGACCGGCCCAGCGTAATCACGTCTAACTTCTCCACGCGGCCAGAGCGCACACGCTTCTCTTTGCTGGCGCAAACGGTAATCACCGAGAAACGTGTTTGCCCCCATTCGTTCTCCTTCGCCGGGTTTGATCCACGGCAGATCCTCGGCACACGTGACGGAGAGATACATGCCATTGCTGTCGCTGCCCACGAGGAATTTGCGGTATTCCAGAGCGGTGTACGTCAAGGGAACAAAGTTGCCTTGCGCCGCAAGATGAATAATGACCGGAACTCGAGACGCGGGCACAGGGCTATACAACATGTAACGAATCGCTTCCGCCATAAGATCGCGAGAGAGTTTTACCTTCACTCGCTCTTTGGACTGAGGCTTTTCCACCTCCACTTCGACTGGCCTTTTTATCAGTTGGTCCAATAGCGCTTTCGCTTCTTCTTTCAGATTCGGAAAGGCTTTGTTGCAAGCCTCATCAGCCGCACATTCCGCGATCACGCCGTTGAGCGCACGTTCGTTGTGTAATGGGAATTCGCCGGGCATGTATTCATTGGCCGGCGCGACGCCCTGAAGTGTTGCCGTGCGCACGTGTTGCGGATATCGCTTGAGGTAAGTCAGCGCGGCGCGCGTCCCATAAGAGCCACCGAAGAGATTGAGCTTGTCGTATCCCAGTGCGGCCCGGACTTCGTCCATATCGTCGATCGCGATGTCGGTTGTGTAGAGTTTTAGATCGGCTTGCGCTTCGAGCAGCGAACGACATTTGCGAACGTCTTCGAGTGGAAAGAAGTAACCGAGATAACTTTGAAGATCGTCAGGGTTGAAGAAGACGCAATTGAGCGGATGAGAGCGGCCGGTGCCGCGCTGGTCTACGAACAACAGGTCGCGCTGCTCACGGATCTTCGCGAATTCCGGTGCGAAACCGATGGCGTCCTCAGTGGCGGCGGAGCCTGGACCACCGGCGAAGTAGACCATCGGATCGGGCTCACGTTTGTCGCCGGTCGCGGGAAGGAGAAGGATATTAAGACTGATCTTCCGGCCTTTCTTTGTGGCGCGGTTTTCGTAGACCTCGAGAGTGCCGCACTTTGCAGGGCCTGTAATGCGCGCAGGCTGGCAGTCCGTTAAGACGAGCTGCTTCTGGCCGTTCTGACGAACCGCGCTGGCTGAATGGAGAGTTAATAGTAAGGCGAAGGCTACGAAAAAAAGTGTCTTACTCATAAAATTTTCACGCAAAGAATTCTTTTCGGGTTTCTTTCTGCCTTTGCGCGCAAATTAGTATCACGCAAAGTCGCAAAGTCAGCAAAGAAGAATCCCTGCTTGTGGTTTCGCGACCGCCCGTTGCGCCTTTGCGTGAGAAAACGTTTCTAAAAGCAGTAACCACAGATTACACGGATTTCTCGATGTAATCTGTGGCTGCGCGTGGGGGGAGAGAAGGTTAGAACTCGCGGACGCCGGAGACGTTGGTACCTGAGCCGATGGCGTTCTTCAACGCCGCTGAGTCGTATTGGATAGTTGAATTACCGCCACCGTTTGTGTGGAATGTCGGCGCCGTAAAATTTCCCGCGCTACGATTGAACGCGGCGACTGTAATGCCGCCGAAGATATCGCCGTTACCACCGCCGTTGCGGATCAACTCGCCCTTGCCGAGCACGAGTATCGCGCCTTTGAAGTTGGTGTGCCCATTCATCGTCAACCTTCCAGTCACCACCAGAAATCCGGAACCACTTTCCAGCGCGCAATTACCATCGCAAAACGTGAACATTGGGCTGTTAACTGAATCGTTGATTGTTACCGGATTACTGGCAGTGGATTCGAAGTAACGGCCCGTAGCGTTCGCCTTGTCTTCCAGGCTGTTGAGGTACGCGCGTGCCCTGTCGGCATTGTCGAGGAATGAAGGCGTGTCGACCGTGCCCGGCGTCGTTTCATCATCACCGAGAATTCCAATTTCCGGATCTACAACCGTGTCGTGTTTCTTGATTCCTTTGTCGACATCGTCCTGATCGCAGCCAGTGACGGCAAAGGCCGGCCGCTGTGCTTCTATACCGGAGTGATCGACGCCTGAATACGTTTTCGCGCCGCTGCTTCCGGAGTCGAATGATATCGCCGTGCAATCATCGGCGCCGCGAAAAGTCACGCCGGCCGGCATGTCAAACTCGAAATTCGCTTTGTTCACCATCATCTCCAAACGCTTTTCAGAATTCAGTGGTCCAAAGCCATAGGATTTGATGAGCAATCGTTTTGGATCGGGAGAGGTAACTCGTGCCGGAATCGAAGTCGTGCCCGGTGACGACGTGTAATTGAGATCGAGCACTTTCGTGCCGCTTGCCAGGTTCAAAGCGTACCTGGTGCCATCCGCTTTCAGAGTTGCTTTATCGAAGGTGACCTTGACTGTTGTGCCCGCCGTGTCAACGTCACCTTCGAACGTCCCCTCGAGGTATGTTGTTGCTGCCCAGGGGAGTGACTGCGTAATAGTGATTTCGAAACCGGTTTTCGGGATCACGACATCGTTCTGTGTGCTCGTGACCGGTCTTTCGATAATGAAACTACCGAGAACCGAGTCGAGTGTCAGAGGAAAGTTATTCGGATCGGGAGTCAGTGTGGTTGAAGGCTGGCCTGAATAACGAATCGTTACTTCATCAGTACCGCCGGCCGTGCCAAAAGTCTTTTGCGAAGGAGTCCCGGCAACGCTGCCGTCGATCGTTGCCGAAGTCTGAAACTGGACGATGTGACTGTTCGGATCGAGGTTCTCAATAGTCACTCTGTAACCACCCGTCACTGCACCCACCGGCACCGGCACGAGGCTGTTCGGATCTCCCGGATCTTTGTAAGGGAGCCAACCTGCGAAACGTAGAACGCCTGCTTTGCCTCCATTGGAGATCGAGGGAATGATGGCGGTGCGAAAACTCATGCGGTCGTCCGGGTTCACAAGCGGCGCGGTATTTCCGCGCAGCACGTTCAGCGCTGATTGCATTCCCGACTCGGCGACGTAGTAAGCCTGCATCTCGGCGGTCGAGGTCATCGAATTGTTGGCCGACATCATCGTCGTCGTTATCAGTGCGCCGCCTACGCCCAGAAGGAGTATTGAAGCCAGCAACATCGTTACGAGTGCTGCGCCTCGTTCGCCGGCGCGGTTGTAGCGGGTTTTGCTTTGCTGTTGGGGTTTCATTGGGCTCCTTAGTAAACGATTGAGTTGCGCAGAACGATGTCGGAGGTCAGTTGTACTTGAGACGGAGGCTGATAACCGTCGGAACCGACGGTGCCGATTGCCGGCAGTGTTACGCCGACTGCGATCACGATAAATTTCGCTGAGCCAGGAGAGACTTCGTCTTCATCATTTCCAGCGGCATTCTTCACATTCGTAATGTCACAAACGCCGTCGACGACGGTGGTGTCATAGGTGACTTTCTCGTCGTAATAACGGAACACGAGTGAATCGATACGATTCGCGAGAACAGTCGTCGCGTGCGTGCTGTTCTTTTCGTAACGCACTATGTAACGGTGAGCACCATCGACGTACATCACGAACTTGAGATCTTCGTCCATGTCGGTCACGTCGGAGTCTTCGAAGTAACCGTTCGCGGAGTCAGGCATGCCGTTGAGATTGGAAACGATGCGGATCGACGCCGAGTCGCTGTCGCCTGCCACCACGCCGTTAGTCGAGACGTTCGGAAGTCCGCTCGGCAGTTTCAGCCCGGAGTTGCTGATTTCGCGCGTCATGATATTCAATGCCCGCTGCACGTCGGCGATTGCGTCTGACTTGCGATCTTCGCGCGAGCGTACGTGGAACGATCTGGCAAGCAGGGAACTGCACAAACCGAAGATGGCGATTGTAACTACCATCGCGATGATCAGTTCGATCATTGAAAAACCTGCCTGAGTATTTGAGCGTCGATTGTTCATCGGACCTTCCTATTGAATCTGATTAAGGAGTGACAAGGTAGCTTCCGGTCGCGAGTGTCGAACGGAACGAGACGAGGACGACGGCTGTGTTCAGCCAGTTTGGACCACCGACCTGCGGCGTTACTCTGATCGTGATCTTCTTTAACTGCCTGGGGGTGCCGTTGGGGTTGGTTTCCTGGGCCACGGTTCTTTGCACGGAGTAGTTCTGTTCCGCGCTTCGCACCGTGGAGGTGACTGTACCCACATTCAGGTTCGTGTCGTCGTAAGTGACGCTTCTGATTTGTTCCAGTTGCTGTTGGGCCACCGCCATCGCGAGGGCTCGTTCGCTGCCGCCGACGTTGTTCTGCGTTGAGAAGACGAACAAGGAAGCGATGCCGAGGGCGCCGACCATCATCACTACCATCGCGATGCTGGTCTCCATCAGGGTGAAGCCCTGCTGGCCTTTTTTGTTTTTGGGAGTCTGGGTTTTCATGTCTTTACCTTGGGGCTGTCAGGTTGTTTCTCTTATAGGCCGAGTGTTAACACGCTCACGACTGTTACCGGCACGACTTTCTCGCCGCAGCTCGTGCTGAACGTTACGTTGTAAGAACCGAGTAGCTTCTTCGATTTGATCGTAAAGGTTGCATAACCTCCAGGCGCCACTGTTTGTGATCCACCTGACACCTGAAGTTCCGAAGGCTTGCTTGAAGTCCCAGTGATCGCAAGACTCACTGAAGCGCTGTGGCTAACCTTGATGGTCGACGATCCCTGGAGGCTCAGGGTCAGTTTCGCCATGTCGGCATTTACGGTGCAAACCGACGGGATTGGATCTACTGACGGTTTCGGCGACGGCGATGGTTTTGGAGTTGGCGTTGGAGTCGGAGTTGGAGTCGGCGTGGGAGTTGGAGTGGGCGTCGGATTTGTTGTCGTACCCGTTGTTGTGTCGACGGGATCTGGTTGCGTGCCTGGATCGACCGTGACGGGCGGTGTGGTTGTTCCCGTAGGGTTTCCCGTGGTCGTTGTTGTAGTCGGTGTCGTTGTGGTCGTGGTCGTAGTTCCGTTTGACGCGAGGTCCGCCACTTTAAGAGTGACATTGGGCACTTCATCGTCGAAGACGGAGCTGTTGATGGTGATATCACCGGAGCCGGTAATATCGATCGAGACCTTCTCAATGTTGTTTTTCAATCTGATCGAGACTTGTGCGTTGGGCTCCGTATTTCCATCCCTGGTGCTCCAGGTACGACCGCGCCAATCAAAAGCGACTGTCTCGGGATCGCCGTCAAATTCGATACCGTCAGGAAGGGAGATCGTGCTGGTATCGAGATCGCCGTCATTGTCGAGGTCCATCGTGATGTTGTAGCTGGTTTTGTTTTCGTTGATAGCGATGGTCGATCTTTCGTTCGCATCGTCTGCATGACTGCGAATCGAAAGGACGCGAGCTTTCTCGATGTAGGAAGCGTATTCACGAGCTGCGCTTGAAAGACGAATACTGGCCTTGGCGCGGGTAATTCCCAACAAGCCGAAGCCGGTAACGATCGTGAGTACGCTTGCGGTGATGATCAGTTCGATGGCTGAGAATCCGCCACCCTTGCGCGATGTTTTGTGGTTAGTTTTGGTTCTGGGCAAGTTCATTTTCATGGTCCAAAAAGTTTTTTTGTAGTGGTCCAAGTCGATTGACCACGCGGCCCATTGAGCAAGCACGGTGCCACAAAAGTTCTTTAGGCAAATTTCCACAAAGCGATCCGTGTACTTGACTGAAGATCAATCAGATTGGGCTACGAAGGCGTCAGGTTGATATGTTTGTGTCACGCAAAGGCGCAAAGATGCAAAGTTGGTCCAGAACGTTTTGCTGTCTTTGCGTCTTTGCGTGAAAAGACTTCCACAATAATCAAATTGCTTTGGGACTTGCATCCTGACCGAAGCTTAACGATGGGTGAAGTCGGACCATAAGTCCCCTAAATATCTCAATAACAACAACTTCGCTTCAAGGGCAACTGCGAGGCGGGGGCGGCATATTTCTTGCTCAACGCGTCAACGGGGTACTCCAACGAACTACCAGGGAGACTTCGTATGAAGAAGAATGAATTCTCAGAAATCGCCTCCAGCCTGCTTATGGTGGGCTCGGTATCACTCGCGTTCGCGCCTTTTCTGCTCGGCGACCGCCTGGGGCTGGTTGTCTCAGGATTGATGAAGGACGGGGTAGTGCTGGTCACGCAGTTTAGTAACTACCTGACGTGGCTGATCTCGTAAAGATGATGGCTCCACAAATTACACAGATTTCTCAGATTCATCTGTGCAATCTGTGGATTACCTTTACTTCGTGATGACGTTGCCTTCAGCGTCGTACATCGTCACTTCGCCAAACGGAGTGACCTGGTCCTTCACCTTTTCCCAGTCACCGACAATCACGATCGCAGCGCGGTAAGTGTCGAAATATTTCGCGGCTGCTTTTTGGATGTCCGTTGCGGTTAAGGCTTCAATCTTTGGACGGAAGTCGGTGATGAAGTTTTTGTCGAGGTCGTATGTGTAGATCGTGTTGATTCGACCGGCGAGTCCAAACTGACTGGCGAGCTCGACCGAGAAGTTTCCGGTGCTGTATTGCTTCGCCGCAGTCAGTTCCTCATCTGTAACCGGCAGCACGCGCATGCGATCCAGCTCGTAGAAGATTTCGAGCAACGTTGGGCCAGTTACTTCATTACGAACAAACGCGCCCGCAACATACGATCCGGTCTTCGCACGTGTGTCCGAGTAACTAGTGGGCGAGTAGGTATAGCCTTTGGTTTCACGGATGTTGCGCGTCAGACGCGAGTAGAACGAACCACCGTAAATCGTGTCGGCAGTACGAAGGGCAAAGTAGTCTTTGTCTTTACGTGGAATGCTGGGGTTGCCGACGTAAATGGCGGACTGAATTGAACCGGGCCTGTTTACAAAGTAGATCTGTCGTTTGTCTCTCGCCGGGACCGGCGGGTTCTCGTCCGGCGGCACTGTCCCGCTCTTCCAACTTCCGAAAGCCTTCTCAATCTCCGCAAACGTCTTATCGACGTCGATGTCGCCGACAACGACGAGATGAGAAGCGTTCGGAATGTAATACTTCGTAACGAACGCTCGCAGATCGTTTCGCGTGAGCGCGCCGATCGACTTCTCATCAGCCACAACAAAACTGTAGGGATGGTTTCCGAAGATGGCTTTCTGCAGACGCTCGTTAGCGAGAAAGCCCGGGGTTGCGCGTCCGGCGCGTATCTGCTGGATCGTGTTTTCCTGGGCGAGCTTAACTTCTGTTTCCGGGAAGGACGGATGCTGAGTTACATCGCTCATCAGATCAAAGAGCCGTGTAGAGAACTCGGAAAGCGAAGATGCGGTCATCGTTGTCGAGTCCGTATCGCTGCCGAGTGAGAGTGTGCCGCCGATCGAGCGGAGCTCTTCCTTGATTTGTTTGCTGGTGCGCGTGTCGGTACCTTCGTTGGCTACGCCAGCGACGATCTGCGCGATGCCTGAATGCGCGGCGCGATCGGTTGCGGTAGTTGCTGATCGGAAAGTCAGTATCGAAGAGATCTTGGGCACGTTTGGCAAAGGTGCCAGGACGACGGTGAGTCCGTTGCTGAGTTTCTTCTCCGTGATCTTCGGCAGATTCAAAGGCCTTTCGGCGCCGGGAGCTGGCGGAGTCTTTTGCTGCGCGAATGCGGTAACTGCGAAAAGGATAATTGCAATTAGAGTTTTCATTTTGATCCTCTTTCCTGGATGAACAAGTCAGGAAGGGTGGCTTGCGCTGTTGGTAGAGCGGGGGCAAGCCCCCCTTCCTGACTTGTTCTATTTCCCGTTTATTGACCCGTTTTGGGTTGCGCTTTCGCTTCGGGAACGCGATCGATCACGGTGCGATTCGTAGCGACCAGATACTTCGCGGCGGCCGTTTTGATCTGCGCGGCGGTGACGTTCTCGAATGGAGTCAGCAGCGAATTGATCTGCTGTGGGTTCTCGCGGAAGAGCGCGAGCGCCGATAGCAAGTGCATCTTGCCGAAACTCGATTCGAGCTGGCTGTAGAAGTTGGAGCGATATTGGACCTTGGCGTCGGCCACTTCCTTCTCTGTTACGCCTTTCGCAGTGATGTCCGCGAGCACCGCATCCATTTCTCGTAACACTTCGTCCGCCGTGTGACCGGGTTTGTACGTGGTCCGAGTGGTCATGATCATCGGCCCGGTGTAGTCAAACTCGTTGCCGAAGTAGTTGAGGCCGCCGCTGAGATCGAGTGTCAACTCTTTCTCTTTGACGAGTCGCTGATACCAGCGCGAGCTTTCGCCGCCCTGAAGGATCTGGACCAGCAACGCCATTGCGGGAAAGTCAGGCGAGTTTTGCGGTGGCAGATGATATCCGGTTGCGAGCGCCGGCAGATTCGTGAGCTTATCAGTTTGTGAAACTCGCTTTTCCTTCGTCTGTGCAGGCTCGCTCAGATCGGCACGAGCGGGCATCGGCTGCGACGGAATGCTCGCGAAGTGTTTCTCGACCATCTTCTTTACTTCGGCGGCATCGACGTCGCCGACGATCGTCAACACTGCATTGCTTGGCGCGTAGTAAGTCTTGAAGAAGTTGCGAACGTCATCGATCGTGGCGGCGTTGATCTCCGACAACTCGCCGTAACCGTTGTGCGAGTTGTTCCAGTTCGTGAACGCGTTCTCCCACAGACTGATCCACTCGAAGAGTTGATAAGGCTGGTTCAGCACGTTTACGCGAACCTCTTCACTCACGACCGCCTGTTGGTTCTTGAGGTTCTCCTCGCTGATGTCGAGCGAGCGCATGCGATCTGACTCGAGCCAGATTCCGAGCTCTACGCTATTGCTGGGCAGCGTTTCGTAATAGTTTGTATAGTCAAAATCCGTGTGGCCATTCGTACTGCCGCCATGCGCTTCGACGAATTTCACGTGCTCAAACTTCTTCACGTTCGCCGAACCCTGGAACATCATGTGTTCGAAGAGATGCGCGAAGCCGGTGCGGCCTTTAGGCTCGAGACGGAAGCCGACGTTGTAGTAGACGCCGACCGTGACTACGGGCGCGATGTGATCCTCAGAGATCACAACCTTCAGGCCGTTTGGAAGTTTGTAATAAACGACAGGGATGTTGAGTGGTTTTGCATTGGCGTAAGTGACGTTGGCTACCAGCATCAACAGCGATAGGCAGGTCACGAGTAAACGTCGCATAATTTGGGCGTCCTCACTTTGAAAGAAATTACCCGAAAAATTAGAGGAGCTACGCAGATTTGGATGAAAGCCGGTTCTCACCCGCAGTCTGCGTATTACGTGTTGATTGGGAAGAAGGTTTCTCTGCGTCTTTCGTTGCGTCTTTGCGCCTTTGCGTGAAATATTCCTACAATGCGTTGCATGTTTTTCCAAAAATTTACCGGAATCCTCCTCTTGTTATTGCTCGTCGTCTCGGTTTCGGCGAAGATTCAAAAAATGCAACGTATTCCTTCAGGTGAGTGGGGCGGGCAGCACATCAGCATCAACGTGGGAGCGAAGTCGGCCACGATTGAATACGACTGTGCCAGCGGCGTGATCGACGGCCCTCTGGCGATCGATGCTGATGGTCATTTCAATCTGCGCGGCACGCACCGTCCGGAACGCGGTGGACCAGTGCGAGCTGACGATAATCGTGCGGGGCATCCGGCGAGTTACACCGGCACGATCAAAGGAAACACGATGACGTTGACTCTCAAAGTCGGCGACTCAGATGAGGAGACGTTTACTTTAGAGAAGGGAAAACCGGGCGAACTCGTCAAGTGCAAGTAGCGAGAAAGTTTTTAATACGAGGCGACGTGCAAGGGGTCGGGTATCGTTTCTTTGCGCAGCGTGCTGCGGCCAGGCACCAGGTCGTGGGTTACGTGCGTAACTGTCCTGACGGATCGGTCGAAGCTTTCGCCGAGGGACCGGCCAATAGTGTCGAAGATTTCAAACACGATCTCGCGACCGGACCGCAGTGGGCGTCAGTCGACCACGTGGAAGAGATAGATCTTGAGCCGACGGGCTCGTATTCTGCATTTCGAATCGAGAGATAACTAAAGATGGACCACCTAAAATCGTTAATCCGTGAAGTGCCGGACTTTCCCAAGCCCGGCATCAATTTCTATGACATCACGACCTTGTTGAAGCACCCCGAGGGACTGCGCAATACGGTTGACGCTCTGGCCTTGGAGTTTGAAGGTGAAAAGATCGATTCAGTGATCGGAGTGGAAGCGCGTGGTTTCATCTTTGCACCGGCGCTTGCGTATCACCTCGGCGCCGGCTTCGTCCCTGTTCGCAAACCGCGCAAGCTGCCCGCGGAATGCGCCTCAATCTCTTATGATCTCGAATACGGTCAGGACACTTTACAGATCCACCGCGATGCTGTGGGAGATGGGCATCGCGTGATCATCGCCGACGATCTTCTCGCCACCGGCGGCACCGCACGCGCCGTCGTCGATCTGGTCGAGCAACTCGGCGGCACAGTCGTCGGCCTGGTATTCGTCGTAGAGCTCGAATTTCTTCCCGGCCGCGAGAAGCTGACCGGCTACGACGTACGCTCATTAATCAAGTATCAATCCTGAGCGACGCTTTACCTTTCCTTGATCACCATTTACGATTCTTCCCTGTGCTCCCGTAGCTCAGCTGCATAGAGCGTCCGCCTCCTAAGCGGAAGGTCGCGCGTTGGAATCGCGCCGGGGGCACCAATTTCCCTAAGGAAATTAGCACCTCGCCTCCTTCAAATGCGGTTTGTCCCGCAATTTGTCCCGCAAATTTTTTGGAGTCTGTGCACGGCATAGATCCCGTATACGACTGGCCTAAGGTTCGGAATTGAAAAAGCAAGGCGAAGTATGGATAATGCCGCCTGTCATAGTCGGCACTGAATCTAGTATTGAAGGGGTAGCAGTTACCTTTTTGATCAGCAAGCACGTCTCTTCCTACGAGAGGCATCTGTCATCTCGTACAGAAGTAAGCCCTGTCGTTTGACTGCAACTGCCCCGGCTGTACCTCATGAGTATCAAACAGCATCGTCGCGCGACCCGCACGGGCAGTGCTTCCGCTCAATTCACAGCCCCGCGAACGGACACTCGAAGGCTTCGAAGCGTCGTACCTGCTGAGGGAAGCCGGAACAAAAAGTCAGGCCGAAGAGATTCCATACAGTAGGCGAACTCGTCGATACTGTTCACGCGTAGAGCTTGGTCGACCTCCCTCATTAATTAATTGTTCCCAGTCCTTCACGAAAGGTAACTACCTCATGGGGGAGAGACACACTCACGACTATCTACCACATAGCTCGCTTCTCGCTGCGCAGCCCTCGCTGACGGAAGTCCGAGAGAGAAGCATCTATTCTCGCAGGTTGGAACGGCTGTGGATTTATATCGAAGAGTATTACTCCGACCCAGATATCCGGCTTAAAGAGGCGGCCAGACATAGCGGCGTCAGTCCGGATCATTTGAATCTCCTACTCCGACATTTCGCAGACACGACTTTTCATGAGCTACTATGCCGCTACCGTGTCGAAAAATGCCTGGAACTACTTCACGAAAAGAATTACACGTTGACCGAAATCTACAGCCGTTGCGGGTTTAACAACCCGACTACCTTTGATCGCCAGTTCAAGAAATGGGTGGGGTGCATACCTCGCGAGTACAAGAGGTTGGTCAGACCCTTCCAAGACCGAGCCACAAAATTGCAGATGCAGATTTTTGAATAAAAAATACCGATTTTTGTACAGACTTTATCCAACAAAAGTCTAAACTTGCGACCCTCTCACCTAAACCGGGGTGAAGTGGTGATTGATCTTATTTCTCGCAGAGTTTTCTAGAACATACTGGTATCAAGGATTTACCTATGAGAGGGTTATTTCGCTCACACTCTTCCCCTTCATGGCTTAATGAACTCCCCCGACTTATTCTAATTAGCCTGTTCACGCTGACGGCCATAGATAAAGCCACACACTTCGACGGCGTCATCACTGCCCTTCCGAGCTTCGGACTCCTGCGCGCCGGAACGGAGCGATTCGTCGCTATCTTCATAATTACGGCCGAGTTTGCCATTGCGCTTGGCCTGCTCCTGAGGCGCTATCGCCGTCCCGCGTGCGTTGCCGCTGTGCTGTTGTTGGCCACCTTTACTATGGTCTCCCTCGTGGCACCGCCGCGACTGACCTGCGGGACCTGGTTTACACTAACATTGAACACGGGGCAGCCCATTTACATCTTTCAAAACCTTGTCTTTATAGGGCTCGCGATCATGGCGTGGATGGACGCTCAGCCGTCAGCTGTCGAGTCTGGCACTCCATCAGGTTCATACCCTACTCGCTATCCAGCCGCAGATCCCAACCCGACGACGGAAACCTGAGCGCAAATCAAATCTTCCGGCAAAGTTAGAGGGAAAGGAGGTAGCAAAAGATGACAAAACGTTTCCTGAGAGTGACTTTTACGGCGTTGGCGCTTTTCTTGATGGTCGCCGGCTCCGTGAACCTGAGGCAGGCCAACGCAGACGTCACGTGTCCCGGCGTGGGATGCCCCGGCGGCACTAGACAATGCGCGACGATCAACAGCAACCCATCAGTAACTTGTTATAACGATTAGGTCACGAGAGGCGGCTGGGTTGAGGATTCCGTCGTCGGCTTATATGTATAAGTAAGGCCACGAGAGTGGTAGCAAAAACATGAAAACGTATTTCCTAAGAGTAACGTTTACGGCGTTGGCACCCGGGTATGCGCGCAAATAGAGCTCCGGATGGCCCTACCATAACTTGTTATATCGATTAGCTCACGAGAGTGGCGGCTGGGTCGTAGCGGTGGGATCTTTCGTCTTCGGCTCACTCGACGTGACTCGCGGAGTGATGGCATCATGTTCAAGCTTCTACGCAGAGATTTGTCACTCACGCTGGCGGCTGCCGCGGTCTTTTTGGCTCTGAGCTACGCCATCGGGTCCAAACCCGAGGTCTCCCCGGAGATAACAGCCTCAGAGATAGTTTTTCTCGACGGGGATAACGCACCGAGAAAACAGGCAGCAACCGGACGAATCTGGAAGGAGTACACCTTCGAAGAGACACTCGCTCTTGATCCGCCAATCGTGAAGAGGCCGACCTCCCTACGGGTGGGCAACGGGGGCGAAATCTACTTGCTGGATTGGGACGAACTCCAGGTCAAAATGTTTTCGCCCGAAGGGACGCTTTTGAAGACCTTCGGGCAGGGAAGGGCGACTGGCGTGGGCGCGTTCGTCAATCCGACCGCGTTATCCGTCAGGCTCGATGGCGAGTTGTGGGTGTGCGATCCCAAGCAAGGGAGCATTAAGCGCTTCAGTCCGGACGGGAGGACGCAAGAGTTTAGACCACAGGGCGCAGCAATTCGGATCGCATCCGTTGGCGACCTGGTGGTGACAATGGCGCCCCCGACGGATGAAACGCTTTTCGAGGTGTACGATCTGGTCGGAAATCGTTTGGGGACGTTCGGCAGATTAATAAAAGACCAGAGCAGCAAAAGCATCACGCTCGACGGTGACCTGGCAGCCGATGACGAAGGCCGCGGGTTCATCTACGCCAGCTATACCGTGCCTGTTATCGCGGGCTACGGCGTGGATGGGAGGCGCCGGTTCATCGTCCAACCGATTGAGGCCGGTCCTCCGCCAATGGCCTTGAAAATAGGCGAAAACCAGCAAACGGCCAATAAGATGGCCATCACCGTCATGCGTAGCCTGAGCATTGATGGAGATAAATTGTATGTCGTGTACGGAACCATAGTGCCCAGCGTGGGGAACAAGGGTGGTATGGTCATGGACGTGTACGACAAGCGAGACGGGACGTATTTGTTCTCCTTCAAGCTTCCGCTGGCCTGTCGGGAGGCTGTCGTGCGCGGCAACTACATCTACGCCCTCCTCAGCGGAGGCCGCCTGAGGGTGTGGCGTTTCGAGCATAACGCGTAACCGTTTCAAAAAGGGAGCCGACTCTCAGAGGCATGGGAAGTCTATGGGGTAATCTTCGGGGCGGCACGCGGATACTTGTCCGTAACCCAGCTTTCGCCCTCGCCATCATCCTCGTCTTAGGACTGGGCGTCGGTGTCAACACGCTCGTCTTTGGCATCGCCGACGCAGTTTTCCTGCGGCCCTTGCCTTACGAGGATTCGAATGGGTTGGTCTGGATCAGCGAGACAAAGACGGAACGCGTCCTGGCCCCGGACTTCAACGTGTGGCGCTCACAGGCACGCTCTTTCTCGCACGTCGCAGGTTTTTACGAAGGCTTTCGCAACTTCAGCGGAGCGGGCGATCCGGACCAGGTTCTCGTCGCTTCTGTTTCGTTTGACTTCCTGGCTTTGCTCGGAACGCAGCCCACCGCCGGCCGCGATTTCCTTGCCGAAGAAGACCGGCCGGGTGGTACTCGCGTGGCGATACTTTCTGAAGGTTTCTGTGTGCGTCACTTCGCAGCGCCAGCGGCTTGTATCGGGAAGCCGGTCAAGCTGAACGGCGAGCAGTTTGAAGTGGTTGGGGTTTTACCCACCCAGTTTCGTTTTCCAGAGCCACTCGACGTCGACGTACTCACCCCGCTCGCCCTCGGTCTCGAGCAGACGAGCCGCGCCGCGAGTCGGATGGCCGGCACTTGGCAGGTCAAGGTGATCGCACGCCTACGGTCCGGTGTCACGTTGGAGCAGGCGCAGGTCGATTTGAATACTGTGCAGCAGGGCATTATCCAGACCGGCCCTCCGTTGCCGGACGGGGAGAAAGCAACGATCTCCTCGCTCCGCGACCACCTGACTAAAGACATTTCGCAGTCAACACTGGTGCTGTCCGGGGCTGTCGCCTTCCTTTGGCTGCTCGGTAGCCTGAACGTCGGGAGTCTGTTGTTCGCGAGGACTGTCTTGCGCGGGGAAGAGATGGCGGTACGCGTCAGCATCGGGGCAACGCGGCTGGCCTTATTTAAACAGGTGATAGCGGAGAATGCCGTTCTGACGTTCTTCGGCTGCCTCTTCGGTTTGATCGTAACCTACGGTGGTTACCACTTAACCGTCTTACTCTTCCCGCAAAGGGTTTTCGGAATCACGGACCTACATCTCGATGCCCGCATCGTTGTCTTAATCATCGTCAGCTTCATACTAACGGTTTTGCTAGTGAGCCTGATGGCCGCCTGGGCGCTTCCATCGCAGAATGTCGTGGATGTCCTGAAGTCCGGGGGCCCCGGCGTCATCGGCTCGCACAAGCTACGACGTGTGCTCAATGTTATCGTGGTCGGAGAACTGGCTTTGGCCGCGATGCTGCTTGTCGGGGCAGGGCTCATGCTCAAGAGTTTTTGGGTGTTGCGCTACCGCGACCTCGGTTTCCGTACCGAGCAAGTACTGACGATGCGGCTCACCCTAAACCCTTCGAGATACCCGTCGAAGGTTGAGCAGGACGTCTTCTTCAAAGAGTTGACGCAACGCGTCGCCGCGCTGCCCGGTGTTGACTCAGTTGCGCTCAGCAGCTCGGCTCCCTCTACACCCGCGGTTATGCAGATGCGCTTAACGGTTTATGGCCAGTCTTCCCAACCGGAGTCGACCACGATGGTGAGGGTTCAGACCGTCAACCCCGACTACTTCCGCGCCCTGCGGATTCCTCTCGTTGAGGGAGAGATGTTCGCGGAGTTGCGGCACGCAGACGCCGCGCCGGTCGTGCTCGTCAACCGTGCCCTTGCGCGGGAGTATTTGGCGGACAGATCTGCGCTTGGCGCGAAGATAAGGCTCGGCGGCCCTAAGTCTCCGCTGTTGACGGTCGTAGGCGTGGTAGAGGACTTCAAGAACGTCGGCCTGAACGCTCAACCCGAGCCGGAGGTTTATTACCCTTCCGCGCAGTTCCCTGTGCTGGGTAGCATGTACCTGCTCGTTAAGTCAGCATCGATCGACCCCCTTAGTTTTACGCCCCTCATTCGCAGGGAAGTGTGGGGTTTGGATAACGAACAGCCGCTGGCTGAAATCCAAACCCTGGACGAGCGACTGAACGCATCTGCCGCCCAACCGCGCTTTGTCATGTCTTTGTTAATGGGTTTCGGAGTGACCGCTTTCCTTTTAGCGGCGGCGGGTATCTACGGAATCATGTCGTATTCCAGTCAGCAACGAACCCGCGAGATAGCGATCCGCATGGCACTCGGGTCTCAAAGAAAGCAGATTGTCTGGATGATCCTCAGAGAAGGTCTTGTGCTGGGCCTGCTGGGAGCGGCGATCGGAATTGCCGGGGCGCGCGCTGCTGGCCGCCTCTTATTGAGCATACTTTACGGCGTGACGCCATCTGATCCGTACACGTTCATTGGCGTCCTGGTATTGATCGTAGTCACGACAGTATGCGCCTGTTGTCTGACTGCCTACAGGGCGGTAAGAGTGGAGCCGCTTCAGGTGCTCCGTAACGAGTGAGTCTGGGGGTGCATGTCGACGTCAGAGGAGCAGTCGACGTGATATTCGGTGAGGAACATTCAGGTGATGCGATCTTCGTGGTTCGTGAAGAAGACAACATGTCCAGCGTCTTCATCCGCGGCGCCGCGATCG
>DATENQ010000126.1:0-10009 GCA_035275005.1 Pyrinomonadaceae bacterium
GCGCGGGCAGGTAATTTCGAAGCCCGGCAGCATTACGCCGCACACGAAGTTCAAGGCAGAGGCTTACGTGTTGACGAAGGAAGAAGGAGGGCGGCACACGCCGTTCTTTACTGGTTACCGGCCGCAGTTTTACTTCCGCACGACGGACGTGACGGGGGTGGCGCACTTGCCGGAAGGTGTAGAGATGGTGATGCCGGGCGACAACGTGGCGATGGAGATCGAGTTGATCGCGCCGATTGCGATGGAGAAGGGCTTGCGCTTCGCTATTCGTGAAGGTGGTCGCACGGTGGGAGCCGGCACGGTTTCGGATGTTGTGGAGTAAGGAATAAAGAAATGCCACGCGATAACATTGTGCTTCAGTGTCAGGATTGCAAGAGTCGGAACTACGTAACGACCAAGAACAAGAAGACCACGCCTGATCGCCTGGAATTCAGCAAGTTCTGTCGCCGTTGCCGCAAGCACACAGGTCACAAAGAGACCAAGTGACGACCATTTGCCGGTTGGCAATGACTGTAGGGGTATAGTGTCAACGGTTAGCACGTCGGTCTCCAAAACCGAAAGTCCGGGTTCGAATCCTGGTACCCCTGCCATTTGATTGATAGAGCGTTTTTATGGCTGAGACAGATAATCCAGATGCGCCGCCGTTAGCGCCTCCGCGAACGACGCGCTTTGGTGAAGGTACAGAGGGCAGGGTTGCTCGACGTGAGCGTGGCGAGAGTGGATCGCATTCGGGCCCGCCGCGTTTAATTCAGTTTTTGCACGACGTGCGAGCTGAGATGAAGCGGGTTTCGTGGCCGACTCTCTCGCACGTCCAGAACACTACGATCATTACGCTGATCGCGGTGATCTTTTTCGCGGTCTATCTGTTTGCGGTAGACCAGGCTCTGTCACGTTTGATTCTGGGACTCGATTGGGTGCTTGAAAAGATAGCAAGGTTTTTGGGCCTCGCCTGAGGAAAAGAGTTGCCAATGCAGCAGTGGTTTATCCTCCATACATACTCGGGACACGAAAAAAAGGTGCGCGACAGTCTGAAGGCGCGTATCCGGGACACCGATCTGCAAAACGAGATCACCGAGGTCCTGGTACCCACTGAAACCGTGGTCGAGATGCGCGGCAACAAGCGCATCGAGTCGGCCCGTATGTTTTATCCCGGTTACGTGTTGGTTCAGATCGACTGTGACGAGCGCGGGCACATCCCGGACAACGTCTTTCACATGATCAAGTCGACGCCGAAGGTCACGGGTTTTGTCGGTGGTCACAATCCGACGCCGTTGACACCGCAGGAAGTTGACCAGATCGTGAACCAGCAGGCTGAAGCTGCCGAGAAGCCAAAACCGAAGTTTTCATATGCGGCTGGAGAGACGGTGCGCATCAAGTCGGGACCGTTCCAGAGTTTTACGGGCAAGGTTGAAGAGGTTAACGAGGACAAATCCACGCTGAAGGTTACGGTGACGATCTTTGGACGCTCAACGCCCGTGGAGCTGAATTTCCTCGATGTCGAGAAGGTTACGTTTGCAGAAGAAGAATAAAGCAGATGGCAAAGAAGATTACAGGTTACATAAAGCTACAGGTGCCTGCGGGTAAGGCCAATCCGGCGCCGCCGATCGGCCCGGCACTGGGTCAGCACGGCGTGAACATCATGGAGTTCTGCAAGGCTTTCAACGCGAAGACCGCGCAGATGGATCCGGATCTAAAGGTGCCCGTGGTGATCACCGTTTTTGCGGATCGCTCGTTTACGTTTGAAACGAAGACCCCACCGGCGGCCGACCTGCTAAAGAAAGCGGCTGGAATTCCGAAGGGGTCCGGAAAGCCCAATCGTGAAAAGGTGGGCTCGATCTCGAAGGCGAAAATCGAAGAGATCGCGAAGACGAAGTTGCAGGATCTGAACACGACGAGCTTGGAGTCGGCGATTAGAACGATCGAAGGCACTGCACGGCAGATGGGCCTCACGGTTGAATAGGTCCTATAGGACTTGTGCGACCTGTTAAGAGGGAGGGATCCAAATCCCGTTTGCACCTCGGAGATAGAGAATGAAGAAGCACGGAAAGAAGTATCGCGCCGCGCTCGAGAAGATTGAGCCGGGACGCAAATACAATCTCGAAACAGCAATAGAAAAAGTTAAAGAGATCGCTTTCGCAAAGTTCGACGAAACGGTTGAGTTAACAATGTGGCTCGGCGTCGATCCGCGTAAAGCAGATCAACTCGTGCGCGGCACCATCGTGCTGCCGCACGGCCTGGGCAAGTCGAAAACGGTTCTCGTAATCGCCCAGGGCGACAAGGTCAGGGAAGCAGAAGAAGCCGGCGCTGATATGATCGGTGGTGAAGACGTCGTCAACAGGATCAAGGGCGGCTGGACCGATTTCGACGCCGTGATCGCAACGCCGGACATGATGCGTCTCGTCGGCCAGTTGGGGAAGGTGCTCGGACCTCGCGGCCTGATGCCCAACCCGAAAACAGGCACGGTCACATTTGACGTTGCTACTGCAATTAAAGAGACCAAGGCCGGTAAAGTGGAATATCGCGTCGATAAGACCGGCGTCATTCACGTCGGCGTCGGCAAGGTTTCATTCGAAACCGACAAGCTGCGCGACAACGCGAAAGCGCTGCTCGACGCCGTGGTGAAAGCGAAACCGGCGACCGCAAAGGGAAAATACGTTAAGAAAGTCAACCTCGCCTGCACGATGAGTCCGGGAGTTCTGCTGGACGAAGCGTTGTATGCGAAGTAAAGGTGGGAAGCTGAAACAATGAAATCAAAGGCACAAAAACAAAAAGATCTCGACGCTCTCACCGAACAGTTTAAGAACGCCAAGGCAGCGATGGTGGTTGGTTTTCAGAAGATGACGGTCGCGAAAGACCAGGAGCTTCGCAATCAACTCCGTGAGGCGGGTGTCTCTTACGAAGTGGTGAAGAACACGCTGGCGCGCCGCGCCGCGGAAGGAACTGCAATCGAAGGCGCAGCGGAACACTTCAAAGGTGTCACCGCGGTAGCGCTGAGCACCGGCGACCCCGTCGGTCTCTCGAAAGCGATTTCAAAATTTTCAAAGGCGAATCCGGAGATCTTTACTTTTAAGGCCGGAGTAGTCGAAGGCAAGGTCGTCGCTCTGAACGACGTCGAAGCGATCGCGACTTTGCCGTCCAAGGAAGAGTTGATTTCAAAGGTTATGTTCCTAATCAATTGTCAGGCGCAGCGTCTGGCTACGGTAATTTCCGCCGTGCCGCGCAATCTGGCTGTCGTTATTAAACAGGTTAGCGAGCAGAAGACCGCATAAGGATTTTTGAGGAGGATAGAAAGGTTATCATGGCAGCAACACGCGAAGACGTTATTGAATATTTGAAAAATTGCTCTCTTCTCGAAGCTTCACAGCTCGTGAAGGACATTGAAGAAACTTTCGGTGTATCGGCAGCAGCAGCGGCAGTCGCAGCCCCAGCGGCGATGGCCGGTGCCGGCGAAGCCGCGGCCCCGGCGGAAGAGAAGACTGAGTTTGACGTAGTCCTGCAGGCGATCGGTGGCAACAAGATCAACGTGATCAAGGTTGTCCGCGAGGTCACTGCGCTGGGCTTGAAGGAAGCCAAAGACCTGGTAGAAGCAGCCCCCAAGGCAGTTAAGGAAGGCGTTTCGAAGGAAGAGGCGGAAACGATCAAGCAGAAGCTCTCCGATGCGGGCGCGACTGTTGAAGTGAAATAGAGCCACAGATGAACACGGATGAACACGGATTTAATCTGTGTTTTCCGTGTAAATCCGTGGCTAGATCGATCGGTTTTCTTCGTGGCTTGACACTGGAATTGTTAGTGGCTAAGTTAAGGGAGTATTGAGGCGCTGGCGTTACTCCCAAAAAATTTGACGGAAAGATCCGCCGCTTTTGCGTAACAAGCGGTCAGGGCATTTTACGCTCTGACCGCGCTTTGGCGTCTTTAATTGGCAATTAATAAAGGGAATCTCACAATGTCTGCAAATCTTCTTCAAACAATCACTACAGGGTTAGGAAGGCGAACCAGTCAGGCGCCTGAGCGTGAGGACTTTTCCAAAATCGCCACCGCCGTCAGAATTCCTAATCTTATCGAGATTCAACGCGAGTCGTATAACCGCTTTCTCCAGATGGATCTGCTGCCGGAAGAACGCGAAGCTACCGGTCTCCAGGCCGTCTTCCAGTCAGTGTTTCCGATCTCCGACTTCCGCGGCACCGCCACCCTCGACTTCGTCGAGTACCAGATTGGTAACTGGCAGTGCAAATGCGGACGTCTCGAAGGTCTTAACTACCTGCGCTCGAACTGTAAAAACTGCGGCGCCACGATCAAGGTGAACCCGCTCGCAGCGGGCGACACTCTGTGTCATCGCTGCGGCACGTTCAATTTCGTGCGCCCACAGCTTTGCGAAAACTGCGGCGAGCCCGTGGGCTTGAAGCACAAACACGACCAGCAGGAATGCCAGGAACGCGGCATGAGCTACAGCGTTCCGTTGAAGGTAAAGATCCGGCTCACTGTCTACGACAAGGATCCGGACACCGAAGTGCTGTCCATCCGCGACATCAAGGAAGAAGAGGTCTTCTTCGGCGAAATCCCGCTGATGACTGACAACGGTACCTTCATCATCAACGGCACCGAGCGCGTCATCGTTTCTCAGTTGCACCGCTCGCCCGGCGTCTTCTTCAAGCGCGGCGCGATCTACGTGGCGAAGATCATTCCTTATCGCGGTTCGTGGGTCGAGTTTGAATACGACCAGAAGAACCTGCTTTACGTTCGCGTTGGCAAGCGCAAGTTTCTCGCTTCGATTTTCCTGCGCGCGCTCGGTCTCTGGTTCAACCAGAAGACGGACCTTAAAGGACTCCGCACCGATTCGCAGCTCGAAGATGCAGTGAAGAACGCTTCGTTTAGCGACGAGGACATGCTGCGCGCGATCTACGTCACGGACGAGATTCGTCTCGAAGACGGGCGCCTGATGGTACAGGTTCCGGAAACCGCAGACACAAACCTTGTCGGTATGAAGGTCGATTTCGATATCAAGGGTAAAGGTCCGGACCCCATCGTTCGTAGTGGCAAGAAAGTCGCTAAATCGGCGCTCGAACAGTTGCGGAAGTCAAACATCGGCGAGGTCGAAGTTGACTCTTCTCAACTTGAAGGTGCGTTTACAGTCAGCGACATCATCAACACCGAGACTGGCGAGATCATTCTCGAAGCGAACAACGAAATCACGCCCGCCAAGCTTCAGGAAATCGTCGAAGCCAAGATCACGGGCTTTGCCGTGTTCTTCCCTGAGCGTGACGACGTTGGCCCGGTGCTTGCGCTGACCTTGAAGAAAGACGTCATCACCAAGCCGGTCGATGCGCTGCTCGAAATCTATCGCAAGATGCGCCCCGGCGATCCGCCGACAGTACAAACAGCTTATCGCCTGCTCGAAGCGATGTTCTTCGATCCGCGCAAGTTTGACTTCTCGCGTGTCGGACGTCTGAAGTTCAACATCAAGATGGGCAAGCCTGAACGCGAGCGCATCGACGATCCACTTCTGTCAGCAAAGGATTTCTACGAAGTGGTGAGTTACGTCCTGAAGATGCGCAAGAACCCGTCTGAATACCAGGCGGACGACATCGATCACCTTGGCAATCGACGCGTGCGCGCGGTCGGTGAGTTGCTGGAAAACCAGTTCCGCATCGGTCTCGAGCGTATGGAGCGCGCAATCAAGGAGAAGATGTCGATTCACCAGGAAATGCAGACGACGATGCCGCGCGATCTCATCAACGCCAAGCCGGTGACGGCGGCGGTGCGTGAGTTCTTCGGCTCCAGCCAGTTGTCGCAGTTTATGGACCAGACGAATCCGCTCTCCGAGATCACGCACAAACGCCGTCTCTCGGCGCTCGGACCGGGTGGTCTTTCGCGTGAGCGCGCCGGGTTCGAAGTGCGCGACGTTCACCCGACGCACTATGGACGCATCTGTCCGATCGAGACGCCTGAAGGTCCGAACATCGGATTGATTTCGAGTCTGTCGTGCTTCGCGCGTATCAACGAGTTTGGCTTTATTGAAGCGCCTTATCGCAAGGTGATTGACGGCCGCGTCGTGGAATACGTTCGCGTTATCAACGGCGGCGACACGAAGCTCAAGCCGGGCGATCACATTCCGCTGGAAGATCTCGACAAGGCAAACAAGAAAGTCGGCGAGGAGAGTCGCAGGGCCGAGTCTGAACCGTGGCCGTTCTACCTGACTGCGTGGGAAGAAGACAAACACGTCGTCGGACAGGCCAATATCGAACTCGACGAAGAAGGCAATATCGTCAACGAGCGCAACGCTGCTCGCAAAGCCGGCGAGTTCATTCTGGCACTGCGCAAGGACATCGAATACGTCGACGTTTCGCCGAAGCAGCTCGTTTCGGTGGCCGCTTCGCTGATTCCGTTCCTCGAGAACGACGACGCGAACCGCGCGTTGATGGGTTCGAACATGCAACGCCAGTCGGTACCACTGCTCCGCGCCGAAGCGCCGTACATCGGCACCGGCATGGAAAAGGTGACTGCGCGTGACTCCGGCGCTGTGGTAACGGCGAAACGAGACGGCGTAGTCGATTACGTCGACTCCGAACGCATCATCGTCAAAGCCGATCACAACGTCGACGGCACGATCTCGCGCGAGGTTACGGCGGACATCTACACGTTGATCAAGTTCAAGCGTTCAAACCAGAACACTTGTATCAATCAGCGTCCGATCGTCCACGTCGGCGAGCGCGTGCAGAAAGGCCAGGTCATCGCAGATGGTCCGTGTACGGATCGCGGCGAGCTAGCGCTCGGCCGCAACGTGCTGGTCGCATTCATGCCCTGGCGCGGTTACAACTTCGAAGACGCGATTCTCGTTTCCGAGCGACTCGTGAAAGAGGACTACTACACCTCGATTCACATCGAAGAGCTCGAAATCGAAGCGCGCGACACGAAGCTTGGTCCGGAAGAGATCACGCGCGACATTCCGAACGTCGGTGAGAACATGCTCCGCGATCTCGACGAGAGCGGCATCATTCGCATCGGCGCACAGGTGAAGCCGGGTTCGATCCTCGTCGGCAAGGTAACGCCGAAGGGCGAGACCCAGTTGACCGCGGAAGAGAAACTGCTGCGCGCGATCTTCGGCGAGAAGGCCGGCGACGTGAAGGATGCTTCGCTCGTCAGCCCGCCGGGAATCGACGGCACGGTCGTCGACGTCCAGGTCTTCACTCGCAAGGGCCAGGAGAAAGATCAACGTTCGCTCGCGATCGAACAGGACGAAGAAGATCGCCTGCGGCGCGACCTTGAAGACGAGATTCGTATCCTGCGCGAGCAGCGCGACGAACGCATCTACGAGTTGCTCGAAGGCCGCAAACTTTCTACGGATCTCACGTCAAATCGTGAAGTTCTGATCGAAAAGAACGTGACGATCACGCGTGAGATGTTGAAGGCAGTAGAGCCAAAGGCGCTGCGCAAAGTCCAACTCGCTTCCGCGCGTTTCGACGCCGGCGCGGACATCAAGGAGTACGAAGACCGCACTGAACGCCAAATCAAGATCCTCTCCGACATCTACGAAGAGAAGATCGCGAAGCTGCGACAGGGCGACGAGCTTTCACCGGGCGTGATCAAGATGGTGAAGGTGTTCATCGCCATGAAGCGCAAGCTTTCAGTGGGCGACAAGATGGCCGGTCGTCACGGAAACAAAGGCGTGATCGCACGCATCCTTCCGGAAGAAGACATGCCTTACCTGCCGGACGGAACGCCGGTCGAGATCGTTTTGAACCCGTTGGGCGTGCCTTCGCGCATGAACGTGGGACAGATTCTCGAGACGCACCTCGGCTGGGCGGCACGCGTGTTGGGAATGCACTTCGCGACGCCCGTGTTCGACGGCGCGACGGAAGCCGAGATCAAGAAGAAGTTGCAGGCTTCCGGAGAGCGTGCACGCGAGCTCGGATTGCCGGAGATCGTGAGCGAGTCAGGCAAGGCTGTTTTGTACGACGGGCTCAGTGGCGATCCTTTCGAGCAGAAGGTGACAGTCGGATACATCTACATGTTGAAACTGTCGCACCTGGTCGACGACAAGATCCACGCTCGCTCGATCGGACCATACAGCTTGATCACGCAGCAGCCGCTCGGCGGTAAGGCGCAGTTTGGTGGACAGCGATTCGGAGAAATGGAGGTGTGGGCGCTCGAGGCTTACGGCGCGGCACACATTCTCCAGGAGCTGTTGACCGCCAAGTCTGACGACGTCGCCGGGCGCTCGAAGATTTACGAGGCAATCGTGAAAGGCGAAGCTGACTTCGATCCAGGTCTGCCTGAGTCGTTCAACGTGCTCGTGCGTGAACTACAGTCGCTCTGTCTCGACGTTGAGTTGATCAACAAGAAGGCAGGAGAAGACGGCGCTGCACAGGATGGTGTTGGTGAAGCGATCGTCACCAGCGCGGTAGAGGCATAAGGATCTTATTTGCCACGGATTTCACCGATAAACACAGATCAGTGTTCATTCGTGTAAATCCGTGGCGGAATTAAAACGGAGAAATCAAAGTGTTTCGATTCCAACAAGAAAAGACGCAACTGGCTCCCGACTTTGAAGCGATTCGTATCTCACTTGCGTCACCGGAAAAGATTCGGCAATGGTCGCATGGTGAGGTGACCAAACCCGAAACAATCAACTACCGCACCTTCAAGCCCGAGCGCGATGGTCTCTTTTGCGCTCGCATCTTTGGTCCGGTAGCCGATTGGGAGTGCCTCTGCGGTAAGTACAAACGCATGAAGCACCGTGGCGTGATCTGCGACAAATGCGGGGTGGAAGTAACACAGGCAAAAGTGCGCCGCGAGCGCCTGGGCCACATCGATCTGGCCAGTCCTTGCTCGCACGTTTGGTTTTTCAAAGGTCTTCCCAGCCGTATCGGCCATTTGCTCGACATCCCATTGCGCGAGCTCGAGAAGGTCCTCTACTTCGAGTCGTACATCGTGATCGATCCGGGCGACGTGCCGGGATTGAAAGAGCGTGAACTGGTCAGCGACGAGCGCTATCGCGAGCTCGTGCGGGATTTCCCCGCGCAGTTCGTTGCCAAGATGGGCGCCGAAGCGATCAAGGAATTGCTCGCGATGGTCGACGTCGAAGAGCTTGCGACCGATCTGCGCAAGCGCATGAGGGAAGAGACTTCGCAACAGAAGAAATTGAAGTATTCCAAGCGGCTGAAAGTGGCCACCAGTTTCCTGAAATCAGGAAACCGGCCTGACTGGATGATCCTCGACGTGATTCCGGTCATTCCACCCGAGCTGCGACCGCTCGTACCTTTGGATGGCGGACGCTTTGCGACTTCAGACCTGAACGATCTTTATCGACGCGTTATCAATCGCAACAACCGTCTCAAGAAGCTGATGGAGTTGCGGGCGCCGGAAGTGATCGTGCGCAACGAAAAGCGCATGCTTCAGGAAGCGGTTGACGCGTTGTTTGACAACGGGCGCCGTGGACGTGTGCTGCGTGGCGTCAACAATCGTCCGTTGAAGTCACTGAGCGGAACGCTGAAAGGCAAGCAGGGACGTTTTCGTCAGAACCTGCTCGGCAAACGCGTTGACTACTCAGGACGTTCGGTGATCGTCGTTGGTCCGGAGCTCAAACTGCACCAGTGCGGTCTGCCGAAGAAGATGGCGCTCGAGTTGTTCAAGCCATTCATTTACAACCAGCTCGAGAAGCAGGCGCACGCCGCCACCATCAAGCAAGCACGCGAGATGGTCGAACGGCAGGAGCCCGTGGTTTGGGACATTCTCGAAGAGGTGATTCGCGAGCACCCGGTGCTGCTGAATCGCGCTCCGACTCTGCACCGTCTCGGTATCCAGGCGTTTGAACCGGTGCTGGTCGAAGGCAAGGCAATCAAGATTCACCCGCTCGTCTGTACGGCGTTCAACGCCGACTTCGACGGCGACCAGATGGCCGTGCATGTGCCGCTCAGCTTCGAATCTCAGCTCGAGGCCCGCGTGCTCATGCTGTCGTCGAACAACATCCTGCTGCCCTCGAACGGGCGGCCGGTTGCTTCGCCGTCGCAGG
>DATENQ010000127.1:0-2846 GCA_035275005.1 Pyrinomonadaceae bacterium
ATAGCTGTGGGTGTAATGCGGACATGAGTAATGAGTTAGAACCCCGGGAGAAAGGGCGCCAGTTAAAAAACGCTTTCGGTTGCTTACGACTTAGATGCTTAGATGTTTGGGTAGTAACGGAGTCTTAACTACAAAGACACAAAGACAGCAAATTTGTCCTCGTGCCTTGTGGTTAGTGATCAACGTTTGCATTTAGAACACTTCTCACCTCACCGCCTTGACACTGCGAAACGCAGGCTGCTAAAGTACGCGGTCTTTTTCTGCACTGAATTCGAGTCTGTCTATACATAAAGGAGCTGTTTTGACTAGCGAATCCGGTTACCTGTTTACCTCTGAGTCCGTCACTGAAGGTCATCCTGACAAAATCTCCGATCAAATTTCAGATGCGGTCCTTGATGCTGCGTTGAGCGTCGATCCAAAGGCGCGCGTAGCTTGTGAAACACTCGTCACGACCGGCATGGTGGTTATCGCCGGCGAGATCACGACCGACGCCGTGATCGACTACTCACGTGTCGCTCGCGAAGCGATTCGCGAGATCGGTTACACGCGCGCGAAGTATGGTTTCGATTGCGATACCTGCGCCATCTTGTCGTCCATTGACAGACAGTCGCCCGATATCGCGATGGGCGTCGACACCGGTGGCGCCGGCGATCAGGGAATGATGTTTGGTTATGCTTGTAACGAAACGCCTGAGCTGATGCCTTTGCCGATCCAGTTGGCCCACATGCTCGTGCGGCGATTGTCGGACGTACGCAAGTCAGGCGAGCTGCCATACCTGCGCCCTGACGGAAAGTCTCAAGTAACAGTTGAGTATCGCGACGGCCGTCCTTTCCGGCTTGAAGCTGTGGTCATCTCTTCGCAACACGCGGACGACGTTACCAACGAACAACTGCGCGCCGATATTCAGGAACAGGTCATCAAGCACACCGTCTCTCCTGAGTTACTCGACAACGACACCAAGTATCACATCAACCCGACCGGTCGTTTCGTTACCGGTGGTCCGCAGGGTGATTCCGGTCTGACGGGCCGAAAGATCATTGTCGATACTTACGGAGGCTACGCGCCTCACGGTGGTGGCGCCTTCTCAGGAAAGGATCCGACGAAGGTAGACCGCTCCGCTGCTTACATGGCGCGTTATGTCGCGAAGAACATCGTCGCCGCCGGGCTCGCCGATCGTTGCACGGTACAACTTGCTTACGCTATCGGCGTTGCCGATCCGGTTTCGGTATTTGTGAATACGGAAGGCACGGGTCGCGTCAGCGAGGCTGTGCTGTCGAAGTTGGTGCGCGACCATTTCGAGCTGACGCCGGGCGGAATCATTGAGTCGCTGAACCTGCGCCGTCCTATTTATAAGGCTACGGCGGCTTATGGCCATTTCGGACGCAGTGAGGAAGGCTTCACCTGGGAGAAGACAGACAAGGCTGAAGCACTGCGAGCCAGTGCCGGAATTTGATCCGGTCTTAATAATTCAACCAAAGGAATAATCGAGTATGAGTTCTGCACCATCCGTCGAATACGACGTGAAAGACATTGGCTTGGCCAATCAAGGCAAACAGCGCATCGAATGGGCTGAGCGCGAAATGCCTGTTTTACGTCTCATCCGCGAAAGATTTGCGGAAGAGAAACCGCTAAGCGGCGTGAAGCTTGTCGCTTGTGCCCACATCACCACTGAAACTGCGAACCTGGCTCGCGCGCTGCAAGCCGGAGGCGCCGAAGCCGTGTTGATTGCTTCCAATCCTCTTTCAACTCAGGACGACGTCGCCGCGTCGCTCGTCGCCGATTGGGGGATTCCGGTTTACGCGATCAAGGGTGAATCGACTGATACTTACAATCGACACGTCAGGACCGCGCTCGATACGCACCCTGACATCATCATTGACGACGGATCGGATGTGGTTGCGACTCTGTTGAAAGAACGCGCGGGCCAGATTAAAGAGATCGTCGGCTCTACTGAAGAAACAACCACCGGCATTCAACGTCTCAAGGCTATGGAGACGGCAGGTGTGTTGCCCTTCCCTTCCATCGCTGTAAACAACGCTCAGACAAAACACTTCTTTGATAATCGTTACGGCACGGGCCAGTCGACTCTCGACGGTATCATCCGCGCGACAAACATTCTGCTCGCCGGTCGTACGCTCGTCGTGGTTGGTTATGGATGGTGCGGCAAAGGCGTCGCGCTGCGTGCGCGTGGCATGGGCTCGAATGTCGTCGTTTGTGAAGTAGATCCGATCAAGGCAGTGGAAGCGGTGATGGATGGTTTCCGCGTGATGCCGATCGGTGAAGCTTCTGCGATTGGCGATATTTTCGTTACTGTCACGGGTAATCGCCACGTCATCGACGGCGAACATTTTTCGAAGATGAAAGATGGCGCGATCGTTTGTAACAGCGGCCACTTCGATCTCGAGCTCAATCTCGTCGCGTTGCGAGAGATGTCGGGTGATCCGACGACGGTGCGTCCGTTTGTCGAAGAGTACAAGGTTCAATCGAGCGGTCGCCGGATTGTTGTGCTCGGTGAAGGGCGTTTAATTAATCTCGCCGCGGCTGAAGGTCATCCCGCAAGCGTGATGGATATGAGTTTCGCGAACCAGGCGCTCTCGGTCGAGTTCCTTGTGAAAAAGAAAGGAACACTCGCGCCGGGCGTTCACCTTTTGCCGGCTGAGGTCGACACCGAAATCGCGAGCCTCAAACTCCGCGCGCTCGGCATCTCGATCGACACGCTGACCGCGGAACAGCTCGAATACATCTCGAGCTGGGAGACGGGAACTTAGCAAATTTGTAGGGGCGGCACTTCGTGGCCGCCCGTCTCGCGGTTAATTCGGGTGACGGGCGGCCACGGAGTGCCGCCC